>NZ_JAFMZG010000016.1:0-174828 GCF_049132125.1 Pseudomonas sp. NFX5 | reverse complement strand
GGGGGACTCTTGGTTCCAGGGCATGATCAGTTACCTCCTGATCATGCGTATTAGCCTGTAAACCATGTCCCCGGTTAGAAATGTAAACGATGTCCCCGGTTTGTACCGGGGCAAGCCCCCTCCCACAGTTTTGATTTGTAAACACAGTCAACATGTGGGAGGGGGCTTGCCCCCGATAGCGGTCTAAGCCGCGCTGGTGTCCTTGATCAAATGCGCCGCCAGCGTGCGCAACGGTCCCAACTGTCTGCATATCAACGCCAACTGCGTCTGCACCAGCCGCTGCCCTTCATCAATCTCATCCGGCATCTGCTCCAGGTCCGCCGCCAGGGCCTCCTCGGCATCGCTCTGAATCGCAATCGGCTGCTTGTTCGCCAGCCCGGTGGCGATTTCGTCAATGCTCGCCGCCAGGCTATTGCCGGCGCCATCGATCAAGTGCGCGCGCACCTCGGCCGGCAGTTGGGTTTCGCGGTGTGCCCCGAGCCCCGACAGGTAGCTGAGCAAGGTGTGCGACAGCACCAGGAAGCGGAAGCCCACATCCGCTTCCTTACGGAAATGCCCAGGCTCCATCAGCATATTCGCCAGGGTGGTGGACAGCGCCGCATCGGCGTTGTGGGCATTGCGCCGGGCCAGGCGGTAGGCCAGGTCGTCGCTCTTGCCGGCGGCGTATTGCTGCATGATCTGGCGCAGGTAGATGCTGTTGCAGGTCAGGGTGTTGGCCAGCACTTTGTTCAGGCGCCGGCCTTGCCAGTCCGGGAGGAACAGGAACACCGCCAGGCCCGCGATCAGGCTGCCGAGCAGGGTATCGAACAGGCGTGGCAGGAACAGTCCGTAGCCATCGCCCACCTGGTTGAAGCAGAACAGCACCATCAGGGTGATCGCCGCCGTGGCCAGGGTGTAGCGGGTGGTGCGGTTGATGAAGAACACCAGGCCGGCGGCGATGGCGAACATCGATTGCACAAGCGGGCTTGGGAACAGGTCGAACAGCGCCCACGCCACGGTGAGGCCGATGGCGGTGCCGATGATCCGCTGGCCAAGCTTACGCCGCGTGGCACCGTAGTTCGGTTGGCAAACGAACAGCGTGGTGAGGATGATCCAGTAGCCCTGGGAGGCGTGGATCGCATGCAGCATGCCGTAGCCGACGGTCAGTGCCAGGGACAGGCGCAGCGCGTGGCGGAACAGCAGCGATGTCGGCGTGAGCTGGGTGCGCAGGCGCGTCCACATTTCCTTCAGGTTGCGTGGGGCGCGGTCCAGCAGGTTGCTGTCGGTGGCGTCGGCCAGGGCGTCGGGGTTGCTGGCGTCGCCGAGCAGGCGGTCGAGGGTGGACAGGTTGGCCGCCAGGGCGCGCAAGGAGCGCAGCAGGCCGCGCCAGGCCGGGTTGCTCTGGATGCGCAGGTGTTCCAGGGAGGCGTTCAGGTCGCTGAGGGCTTCGGCGAAGCTGTCGTCATAGATGAACGGCTGACGCAACTGGATCGACTCGGCCAGGGCCTGGCAGGCCTTGCCTTGCTGGCGCAGCAGGCGTTGGCAGCGGAACAGCACATCGCTGTGGAAAAACGCATCGGCCAGGGCGTTGTAAGGATAGTGGGACGAGCTGGCGCGTTCGTGGATGTCCTGGGCCAGGAAGTACAGCTTGAGGTAGCGACTGACCTTCGAGCCGGGTCGGCCATTGCCGACGCGGTGCAGGATGATTTCCTTCGCCGCATTCAGCGCCGCCACCACCCGGCCGTTTTGCTGGGCGAGTTCCAGGCGGCGGGCTTCCACGTCCAGTTGGCGAATCGGTTCGAACAACGACGACTTGAGCTTCAGGTAGCGCCCCAGCTCACGGAACAACCGCGCCAGGCTCTGCTGCACCGGCTGGTTGGAAAACAGCGCCTGCCACAGCACCGACAACGCGCCGTACCAGGCGGCGCCGGCCACCAGCAGCAACGGCTCATGCCAGAAATCACTGACGGCGCCGCCGCGCTGGTCCACGCCGATCATGGTGTAGACCGACAGGATCAAGGTGGCCGAAGCAATCGCACCATAGCGTTCGCCCAAGGCGCCGAGCATGGTCAGGCAGAACGTGGCCAGGGCCAGGGAGATGGCGAAAATCCAGGGGTAGGGGAACAACAGCTCCACCGACAGCGCGGCAATGCTGAAACACACCAGCGTCACCGCCAGGGCGTTGAGGCGGCCTTGCCAACTGTCGTCGGTCTCGGCCAGGGCGCTGGCGATAATCCCCAGGAACAGCGGGATCAGCAGGGTCATTTCATCCTGATACCAGCACAGCGCCATGCTGCCGGTGAGGGCGATAAACACCCGGATGCTGTAGCTGAATTTATCCAGCGCCCACAGGCGCCGCATGGACTGCTTGAACGAGGTCGATGACATGAAGTCTGGAGTCTTCCGGGACGATGCCGCTAAATTGAGCCATCAGTGACGCCACGGCAAGGGTGGTGATCACATCTGGCAGCAAATTATTCCCAGGCATACCGCAAATCAAATGTGGGAGGGAGCCAGCCCCCTCCCACATTCATCAGGCGTACTGCGCTGCGGCGTAACCCGAGGCCCAGGCCCACTGGAAGTTAAACCCGCCCAGATGCCCGGTCACATCCAGCACTTCCCCAATAAAGTACAAGCCCGGGCTTTTCAGCGATTCCATGGTCTTGGACGAGACTTCCCGCGTATCCACCCCGCCCAAGGTCACCTCGGCCGTACGGTAGCCCTCGGTGCCCGCCGGCACCAGTTGCCAGCTCGAGAGTTTTTGCGCGATATCGGCCACTTCAGCGTGGGTGTACTGCTTCATCGGCTTGGACGCGAACCAGGTTTCCGCCAGCAGGTTGGCCATCTTCTTGGTGAAGATTTCACCCAGCAGGGTTTTCAGCTCGCTGTTGGGGCGCTCGACCTGTTGCTGTTGCAGCCAGGTGTGGGCGTCGTGGTCGGGCAGCAGGTTGATCTCCACCGTGTCGCCGGACTCCCAGTAGGAGGAAATCTGCAGAATCGCCGGGCCGCTGAGGCCGCGATGGGTAAACAGGAGGTTCTCGCGAAAGCTCTGGCCGTTGCAGCTGACCAGGCAATCCACCGAGGTCCCGGACAGCTCGCCGCACAAGTCCTTGAGCTGGTCGGTGATGGTGAACGGCACTAGCCCGGCGCGGGTCGGTAACAGCTCGTGGCCGAACTGCCTGGCGACTTGATAGCCAAAACCGCTGGCGCCCAGGGTCGGGATCGACAGGCCGCCGGTGGCGATCACCAGGGATTCGCAGCGCAGTTCACCCAAGGTGGTTTGCAACTGGTAGCCGCTGTCGAGCTTGGCGATTTCTTCAATCGAAGTGTCCAGGTGCAGGCTCACGCCGGTCTGGATGCATTCGTCCAACAGCATGCCGAGGATGTCGCTGGATTTGTTATCGCAGAACAGCTGGCCGAGTTTCTTCTCGTGGTACGGCACGCCGTGCTTGGCCACCAGGCCGATGAAATCCCACTGAGTGTAACGGGCCAGGGCCGACTTGCAGAAGTGCGCGTTGTGCGAGAGGAAGTTGGCCGGCTCGGTGTACATATTGGTGAAATTGCAGCGGCCACCGCCGGACATCAGGATCTTCTTGCCGGCCTTGTTCGCATGGTCGAGCAACATCACCTTGCGCCCACGCCCGGCGGCGGTCAGTGCGCACATCAAGCCTGCGGCGCCGGCGCCAATGATCACAACTTCGGTCGAGCGCACAGCAATGTCCTCACAAAAATACGGGTCTGGAATGCAATCAAAATTGTGGGAGGGGGGTTGCTGTGGTGAGGGGAGCTTGCTCCCGATTCAATGGGGCTGCTTCGCAGCCCAGCGCGGGGCAAGCCCGCTCACCACGGCAAGCCCCATCCCACATTGGATCTCCATTGGTGCGGAGATCGTGTTACAGGATCCGCACACGCAACGAGCGGCCTTTGATCTTGCCGTCGTTCAAGCGCTGCAACGCCTGCTTGGCGATGCCGCGTTCCACGGCCACGAAGGCCTGGAAGTCGAAGATCGCGATTTTGCCGACCTGGGCACCCGGGATGCCGGCTTCGCCGGTCAATGCGCCGAGGATGTCGCCTGGGCGCACCTTGTCTTTGCGTCCGGCGGCGATGCACAGGGTGCTCATCACCGGCAGCAGCGGACCACCGCTTTGCGGCTTGAGGTTGTCCAGTTGGTCCCAGTTCAGCGGCGACTTCTGCAGTTGCTCGATGGCTTGGGCGCGGTGTGCTTCGGACGGCGCCACCAGGCTGATGGCGATGCCGGTCTCACCGGCGCGACCGGTACGGCCCACGCGGTGGATGTGGATTTCCGAGTCGCGGGCCAGTTCGACGTTGATGACCATGTCCAGCGCGTCGATGTCCAGGCCGCGGGCGGCGACGTCGGTGGCCACCAGCACCGAGGTACTGCGGTTGGCGAACATCGCCAATACCTGGTCACGGTCGCGCTGTTCCAGGTCGCCATGCAGGCCGACGGCGGAAATGCCCTTGGCCGTCAGGTGGTCGACGGTTTCCTGCACTTGCTGCTTGGTGAAGCAGAACGCCACGCAGGAGGCCGGGCGGAAATGCGCCAGTACCTTGGTCACGGCGTCCATGCGTTCTTCCGGGGAGATCTCGTAGAAACGCTGCTCGATCTGGTCGTCGGAGTGGAACGCTTCGGCTTTCACTTGCTGCGGCGCGCGCATGAATTTCGAGGCCAGTTGCTTGATGCTCACCGGGTAGGTGGCCGAGAACAGCAGGGTCTGGCGGCGCGGCGGGGTCTTGCTGATGATGTCTTCGATGGCGTCGTAGAAGCCCATGTCGAGCATGCGGTCGGCTTCGTCGAGGATCAGGGTGTTCAAGCCGTCCAGCACCAGCGAACCCTTGCGCAGGTGTTGCTGGATACGGCCCGGGGTGCCGACGATCACGTGGGCGCCGTGCTCCAGGGAAGCGATCTGCGGGCCGAGGGACACGCCGCCGCACAGGGTCAGGACCTTGATGTTGTCTTCGGCGCGGGCCAGGCGGCGGATTTCCTTGGCGACCTGGTCGGCCAGCTCACGGGTCGGGCACATCACCAGGGCCTGGCAGCCGAAGTAGCGCGGGTTGATCGGGTTCAGCAGGCCAATGCCGAACGCCGCGGTCTTGCCGCTGCCGGTCTTGGCCTGGGCAATCAGGTCCAGCCCCTTGAGGATCACCGGCAAGCTTTGCGCCTGGATCTGCGTCATCTCGACATAACCCAGCGAGTCGAGGTTAGCCAGCATGGCGGCGGACAGGGGCAAAGTATTAAAAGCGGTGGCGATGGTAGTCACGGGACTGGCTCTGCAAAACAAAATGTCGCGCAGTGTACCAGCCCTGTGGGAATTTCCCCGCAAGTTCTAGACGAGACGCCGGTTAATGCTCGATATGCTGTTCCGGGCTGGCCGCCCGTTTGCCGTCTTGGGGCGACAGTTGCAGGAAGATCGCCGCCGCCAGCATTGCCATGATGCCCACGGTGAGGAAGGTCAGCTGGAACGCGCCGAGCACCGTGCTCACGCCGTCGTTGCCCGACTCGGCGGTAAACCCGCCGAGCAATGCACCGGCGCAGGCCACCCCCAGGCTCAGGGACAGTTGCGCCACCACCGACAGCAGACTGTTGCCGCTGCTGGCCTGGGCGTCATCGAGGTCGATGAGGGTGACGGTGTTCATCGCAGTAAATTGCAGCGAGTTGATCGCCCCCAGCACCGCCAGCATGGCCAGCAGCAGCGGGTAGGGCGTCTGTTCGCTGACCAGGCCCATGCTCGCCAGCATGATGCCCAGGGCCAGGGTGTTGCCGGTCAGTACGACGCGATAACCCAGGCGCTCGATCAACGGACGCGCCACCGACTTGGCGAACATCGCCGCCGCCGCCAGGGGCAGCATGCTCATGCCGGCCTGGGACGGCGAGTACCCCAGGGCCACCTGCAGCAGCAACGGCACCAAGAACGGCAAGGCACCGCTGCCCAGGCGCGCGAACAGGTTGCCGAGGATGCCCACCGCGAAGGTGCGGGTCTTGAACAGCGCCGGTGAAAACAGCGGGTTATCGATATGCCCGGCGCGCAGCCAGTACGCCGCCAGGCACGCCAACCCGCCGAACAGCAGCAGCATCACCCGCAGGTGCGGCAGGTGCAGCTCGCCCAGGCCTTCCATGGCAATGGTGATCAGCACCATCGCCGCGCCGAACAACAGAAAGCCGAGGCCATCGAAGCGTGTGCGCTCGCTGCCGCGCAGGTCGGGGATGAATTTCCACACGGCGTAGCAACCGATCATGCCCACCGGCAGGTTGATCAGGAAGATCCAGTGCCAGGTCAGGTATTGCACCATCCAGCCGCCCATGGTCGGGCCGAGCAAGGGCCCGAGCAGACCGGGGATGGTGATGAAGCCCATGATCCGCACCAGTTCGGAGCGGGGGTAGGCACGTAGCACCACGAGCCGCCCGACCGGCAGCATCAGCGCACCGCCGAGGCCCTGGATGACCCGCGCGCCCACCAGCATGGTCAGGCTGCTGGACAGGGCGCACAGCAAGGAGCCGATGCTGAACAGCATGATCGCGCCAAAGAAGATTTTTTTGGTACCGAAGCGGTCGGCGATCCAGCCCGAGGCCGGGATCAGCAAGGCGACGGTGAGCATGTAGGCGATCACCACCCCTTGCATGCGCAGCGGGTTTTCTGCCAGGTCCCGGGCCATGGCCGGCAGTGCCGTGTTGAGAATCGTCCCATCCAGCGATTGCATGAAGAAGGCAATCGCGACCACCCAGGGGAGCCAGCGGGCGGTCTTGGCATCGAGAGGGGCACGATCTGGCATGGGGTACCTTTTTGTTAGCCGGCTATGTGTCGGCGATTATGCGCCATTCGTCGCTCCTTTTCCCACTGGCGGTTCATCTAAGTCCGACAAGTTCGCGTGCTCTCCCACCAGGAAATCCAACAACGCCCGGTGCACCGCCAAAGCCGCCTCGCGGGACTCCAGGTCGAGTAAATGCCCAGTGTGTTCGGCCACCGCAAAGCTGCTGTGGCCCACGTACTGTTTGAACAGTCGGGCCTCGGCGGCGGGGGTGTATTCGTCCAGCGCACCATTGAGAAAGTGCACCGGGGTTTCGATCTGCCGCAGCGCCGGCAGGTAGTTGCCATCACCCAATGCCAGCACCTGGTGGATATGAAAGCGCGCCTGACGGTACTCGGTGGTGGCCATGTTCGACAGGTGCCGATGGTTGTTGCGCTTGAGGCGTGGCGACAGGTATTTGCCGACGGTCTCGTTCAGCAGGTGGCCGACGGCGGATTTGTCATCGGCCTCGATCAGCACCCGCACGCGCTCCACATAGTCGAGCATGGCCTGGTTGAGGTTGGGCGCCAGGGCCATCACCACCGAGCTTTCGATCGACGGCGGGTTGTGCGCCAGGGTCAGCAGCGTGGAGATGCCGCCCCAGGAGGCCGAGACCAGGTGGTTGACCTGGAAGCGCTCGACCAGGGCGCGCAGGATTTGCACCTCGTCATCCTTGGTCACCAGATCCAGGTCGGTGTTGTGTTCGCGGGAATAGCCCGAGAAGGGCAGGTCGAACAACAACACATTGAAATGCTCGGCCAGGCATTTGCTGGTACGGGCGAATGAGCGTGTGGTGGACAGTGCGCCATTGACCATCAGGATGGTCTTCTTTTCCGAATCGTTTCCCAACTGCTCAACATGAACGTTGTAGTGCTTGAACAGCTTTTCTATGACAAAACTTCCATGGTTCATGTCAACGCTCCAGCTTGCCCTTCCCGGGCAAGGTCGTGCTCTCGTGGGTGAGGTGGCGGGGTGCCACTAACCGTTATAACGAGGTTTTCCGCAGGCGACAACAGGCTGCCCGTGCAGACTGGGAGGAAGAGAATCTACGGTAGGAAGGGCTGAAACCGGGATGTCTGAAATCAGCACAGGACAAGGTGGGAGAGGGCAAGCCCGCTCCCACAGGGGGGTGTATCTACAGGGTCAGGGTCAGGCGTTTAACCAGGGCACCCGGTAACAGGTTGGATGCGGTATTGCGCTGGCTATAAGTGCTGGCCGACAGCAGCAGTTCCCGCTCGGCGGTCAGCGCTTCCAGTTGCGAACCGAGCAACTGGTAGACGCTGTCATCAAAACGCATGGTGCTGACCGGCGCCTTGATCTCGCCGTCTTCCACCCAGAACGTGGCGAAGCGCGTCATGCCGGTCAGGCGTGCGGCGGGCAGGTCGGAGTAGTTCAGGTACCACAGGTTGCTGATGTAGAGCCCGGTGCCCAGTTGCTTGAGGATCTCGGCCTGGGCCAGGTTGCCCGCCGCGATCTGCAAGGCGCTCGGTGACTCATCGCCGCTGGCGCCGTTGGCGCTGAGGCCATATTCGGCGGCGCTGCGGGAGTTCACCAGTTGGCCCTCGGCCTGGCCGGCATTGATCAGGGTGACGTCACTGCGCGGGTAGCCTTCGCTGGAGAACGCCTGGCTCAGGGAGTCGGTGATATGTTCTTTCACCGTCACCAGGGGGCTCAAGGACTGCTCGCGGGCATACAGCCGTTGCAACGAGCTGCCTTTGCTGGCGATGGCCTGGGCGGAAAAACCACCCCAGGTGATGATGCTGATGATTTCTTCCAACGCCGCCGGCGCGAGGTAGGCGCGGTACTGCCCGGGCGCCACGGTGTGCAGCGGGCGGCCGAGGAATTCCAGCTGTTCACGCGCCAGCTGGAAGCGCCGGGCGAACTCGGCGCTGTCCCAGGCGTCGCCGGCGTAGCTGGCTTTTACCGCCTCGCCATTGGCGTGGAACAGGCTGAAATCGAAGTTGAAGCTATTGGCCTGATGCCAGCCAAACGCACCGTCCGAACTGGCGAAGCCCCGGCTGATCGGGCCGGCGGCATAGAAGCCGACCAGGTCGAGGCCATCGGCGGCCTGGCTGATTTCTTCCAGTACCTGGGCCAGGTCGGGCAAGGGGCGGGCCTGTTCGTGGTGGCTTTGCCAGGCGTTGTGGTTGAGCAGCAGGTACGGGTCATGGGGCAGCAGCGGCAGGGTTTCGCGCAATTGCCGCAGGCCGTCGGCGAGGCGCTGGAGATCCAGCTCGGGCTCGCCGGCCAGGGTGATGCCGAGGTCGGCATGGCGGCCATCGTTGATCAGCTTGAGGTTGAGGCTGGCCTGCTGCACGTGCCCGGCCTGACGCACCTTGGCGTGGTTGAAGCGCACGAACTCGGACGATTCTGCCGCATAGCCCAGGTGGAATTGTTCCTTGTCGGTGATGGCCTGCTTGAGCCACTGCACCAATGCCTTGAAGGTGTTCATTCGGCATCTCCTCCAAATACGTCAACGTTGCTGAACACACAGGCCGGCGACGCATGGCCGACGCGGATCACCTGGTTGGGCTCGCCCTTGCCGCAGTTCGGCGTGCCCAGCACCTTGAAGGTGCTGGCGTCGCCCACGGCGCTGAGGTTGCGCCAGAACTGCGCGGAAATCGCCCGGTAGTTGGGGTTCTTTACCACGCCCTTGAGCTCGCCGTTTTCAATCAACTGGCCCCACTCGCAGCCGAACTGGAACTTGTTGCGCGCATCGTCGATGGACCACGAGCGGTTGGTCGACATCAGGATGCCGCTGTCGATGCCGCCGATCAGTTGCGCCAGGCTCTTATCGCCGGCTTCGATATTCAGGTTGGCCATGCGGTCGATCGGCGCGCGGTTCCAGCTGCTGGCGCGGCTGTTGGCCACGCCGCCCATGCCCGAACGGAACTGCGACAACGCCCCACCCAGCGGCTTGAGCAGCAGCCCTTCGCGGATCAGGAATTGCTTGCTGGCGGCGGTGCCGTCGTCGTCATGGCCGTAGCTGGCCAGTTGCTCGGGAATGTCCGGGTCGAACGTCACGTTCAACAGCTTGGAGCCGTATTGCAGCTGGCCGAAGTCGCTGGCCTTCACAAAACTGGTGCCGGCGTAATTGCGCTCGTCGCCGAGAATGCGGTCGAGTTCCAGGGGGTGGCCGATGGACTCGTGGATCTGCAGGATCATCTGGTCGGGCATCAGCAGCAGGTCGCGCGGGCCCTGGGGCGTGTTGGGCGCCAGCAGCAGTTGCAGGGCTTCGTCGGCAATGCGCGGCGCGGCGCCCACCAGGCCGAAGCGGCTGATCACGTCAAACCCGCCTTGCTGGCCGAAGTTACTGCCGCCGAGGGTGCGCGATTGGCTGTCGGTGCCGTCGTAGGCGGTGACGTTGACGCCGGGGAACACAAACCGCTGGGCCTGGCGCAGTTCGGCGCCGGCACTGTTGAGGTAGATCTGCTCGACATGGGTCAGGCCGAGGCTGACTTCCCAGTTCACCAGGCGCTCGTCCTGGGGCACCGCAGAGGACTCATCGCCGAGCAGTTGGTAGCAGTCGCTCAAGGACGGGAAGGCGTGCTCGAGGTGCGGCGACAGGTAGTCGGCGACGTCGCTGGACACCGGTTGGTCGCGCAGGTCGAGCAGGGCGTGAGGTTTTATCAGGCGTGCTTGCTGTTCGGCGCGCTCGAGGGCGGCTTGCAGGCCAGGCAGGGAAATATCGTGGGTCGCGGCGTAGGTTTCCACACCGTTCAAACGCACGGTGAGCATGGCGCCTTCGTCGTGGTTCAGGTGCGGCGGTTCGGCGACGTTCTTGCGCACCGACAGGTACTGGCCGGACTCGCGCACGTAACGCAGGGAGAAAAATTCGGCGGTGGTGCGCAGGGCACTGAAGTGCTGCTTGAGTGTGGCGTGGTGTTCGAACATGGGGCCTTCCTTGTGGGCGGCTCAGCGCGGGCAGGCACACAGAGTAGGCCGGGGCTGGGGAGCGATCAAGGAGAGGTGATTCTTTGTGGCAAGTGCCCCTGTGGCGAGCGGGCTTGCCCCGCGTTGGGCTGCGCGGCGGCCCCCAAAATCTTGGGAGCGCTGCGCACTCCAGCGCGGGGCAAGCCCGCTCACCACAGAGTTTGGCGTTATTGCGCCAATGGTCCCACTTCACGCAACGGCTTGCCACGTACCGGCGCATCGCCGGCCACGTAGTAGTCGGCGGTGCTGCGCGGCAGCGGCTGGCGGCCACGGATCTTGTCGGCGATTTTCTCGGCGATCATGATCGTCGGTGCGTTCAGGTTGCCGGTGGTGATGATCGGCATGATCGACGCATCGACTACGCGCAGGCCCTGCATGCCATGCACGCGGCCTTCGCCATCGACCACGGCCATCTCGTCGTCGCCCATCTTGCATGAGCAGGACGGGTGGAACGCGGTCTCGGCGTGCTCGCGGATGAACTTGTCCAACTGCTCATCGGTTTGCACCTCGATGCCCGGGCTGATTTCGCGGCCACGGTACGGGTCCAGTGCCGGCTGCTGCATGATTTCACGGGTCAGGCGGATGCCGTCGCGGAATTCCTGCCAGTCCTGCTCGGTGGCCATGTAGTTGAAGAGGATGCTCGGGTAGTCCCGTGGGTTCTTCGACTTCAGTTGCACGCGGCCACGGCTCGGCGAGCGCATGGAGCCCATGTGCGCCTGGAAGCCGTGCTCTTTCACTCCGTTGCTGCCGTTGTAGTTAATCGCGACCGGCAGGAAGTGGTACTGGATGTTCGGCCATTCGAATTCTTCACGGGTACGGATAAAACCACCCGCTTCGAACTGGTTGCTGGCGCCGATGCCGGTGCCGTTGAACAGCCACTCTGCACCGATGGCCGGCTGGTTGTACCAGAGCAGCGACGGGTACAGCGACACCGGCTGGGTGCATGCATATTGCAGGTACAGCTCAAGGTGGTCCTGCAGGTTTTCGCCGACGCCGGGCAGGTCGTGGACCACCGGGATGTCGAGGCTTTCCAGCAGCTTGGCCGGGCCGACGCCGGAGCGTTGCAGCAGCTGCGGCGAAGCGATTGCGCCGCTGCACACCAGCACTTCTTTACGCGCACGGGCTTCCACGCGCTCTTCGGCGGCACCGATCAGGTAACGCACGCCAACGGCACGCTTGCCTTCGAACAACACCTTGTCGGTGAGGGCGTGGGTGACGATGGTCAGTGTGGAGCGCTTCTTGGCTATGTCCAGGTAACCGCGCGCGGTGCTGGCGCGACGGCCGTTAGGCGTGACGGTGCGGTCCATCGGGCCGAAGCCTTCCTGCTGGTAGCCGTTCAAGTCTTCGGTGCGCGGGTAACCGGCCTGCACGCCCGCTTCCACCATGGCGTGGAACAGCGGGTTGTTGCCGGCTTTAGGCGTGGTCACGCTGACCGGGCCATCGCCGCCGTGCCAGTCGTTGGGGCCGATGTCGCGGGTTTCGGCCTTGCGGAAATACGGCAGGCAGTCGAGGTAGCTCCAGTCTTCCAGGCCTGGCAGTTTCGACCAGTTGTCGTAGTCCATGGCGTTGCCACGGATGTAGCACATGCCGTTGATCAGCGAAGAACCACCCAGGCCCTTGCCGCGACCGCATTCCATCCGGCGGCCGTCCATGTGTGGCTCCGGATCAGTTTCGTAGGCCCAGTTGTAGCGCCGGCCTTGCAGCGGGAAGGCCAGGGCGGCGGGCATCTGGGTACGGAAGTCGAGGCGGTAGTCGGGGCCGCCGGCTTCCAGCAGCAGGACGGTGACGCCTTCGTCTTCGGTCAGGCGGGTTGCCAGGGTGTTACCGGCGGAGCCGGCACCCACAATGATGTAGTCGTATTCTTGGGACATAAATGCACCCTCTTTGAAGTGTGGTCAGCAGGTCGGGCCTCATCGGGGGCCTGCCCCGATGACGGCCTCAAAGGCACGACAAAACCCGGGTCTTAGAACACCGAGGCGTAGTCGCCCAGCTCAACCTGTACCGATTTGATGCGGGTGAAGTTGTTCAGCGAGCTGATGCCGTTTTCACGGCCCACACCGGATTGCTTGTAGCCACCCACCGGCATCTTCGCGTCGGATTCGCCCCAGGCGTTGATCCAGCAGATGCCCGCTTCCAGCTGGTGAATCACGCGGTGGGCGCGGTTCAGGTCCTTGGTCACAAGGCCCGCAGCCAGGCCGAAGTCGGTGTCGTTGGCGCGGCGGATCACTTCTTCTTCGGTTTCGTAGGTGAGGATGCTCATCACCGGGCCGAAGATTTCTTCACGGACGATGGTCATCTCGTCGGTGCAGTCAGTGAACACGGTCGGGGCCACAAAGGCGCCTTTGGCCAGGTCGCCGTCGGTCAGGCGGTCGCCGCCGCACAGCACGCGGGCGCCTTCTTCCTTGCCTTTGGCGATGTAGCCCAGCACGCTTTCCATGTGGGCGAAGCTGACCAGCGGACCGAAGTTGGTGTTGGCGTCCTGCGGGTCGCCAACGCGGATGCGCGCAACACGCTCAACGATCTTGGCTTCGAATGCCGCTTGCAGGTGCTTGGGCACGAACACGCGGGTGCCATTGGTGCAGACCTGGCCGGAGCTGTAGAAGTTGGCCATCATCGCGATGTCGGCCGCACGATCCAGGTCGGCGTCTTCGAACACGATCAGCGGCGACTTGCCGCCCAGTTCCATGGTCACTTCCTTGAGCGACGAGCTCGAAGCGCTGGCCATGACTTTCTTGCCGGTGTCGGTGCCGCCGGTGAACGAGACTTTCTCGATGCGCGGGTGCTCGGTCAGCCAGGTGCCGACTTCACGGCCGCTGCCGGTCAAGACGTTGAACACGCCTGCTGGAACGCCGGCTTCGGTGTAGATCTCGGCCAGTTTCAGGGTGGTCAGCGAGGTGACTTCGCTTGGCTTGAAGATCATCGCGTTGCCGGCGGCCAGGGCCGGTGCGGATTTCCACAGGGCGATCTGGATCGGGTAGTTCCAGGCGCCGATACCGGCGACCACGCCCAGGGGCTCGCGGCGGGTGTAGACGAACGAGGTGTCGCGCAGCGGGATCTGCTCGCCTTCGATGGCCGGTACCAGGCCTGCGTAGTATTCCAGCACGTCGGCGCCGGTGACGATGTCGACGTACTGGGTTTCGGAGAAGGCTTTACCGGTGTCCAGGGTTTCCAGGGCGGCCAGTTCGTCGTTGCGCTCGCGCAGGATGTCGACGGCACGACGCAGGATGCGCGAACGCTCCATGGCGGTCATGGCGGCCCAGATTTTCTGGCCTTTTTCCGCGCTGACCACGGCACGTTCAACGTCGTCGAACGTGGCGCGTTGCACTTGGGCGAGAACTTCACCGTTAGCCGGGTTGATGGCGTCGAAGGTGGCATCGCTGCCAGCGTCGCTGTAGCCGCCGTCAATGTAGAGTTTTTGCAGGTCGAAACGGGCCATAAAGTCCTCGCAAGTGCATAAGTGGTTGGCGTTACCCACCGCAAAGTGGGCCATGAGGGTGTGGCAACACTGGGCGGCGGACGTTCAGGGGTTGAGCGTTTATAAGGGCTCTAACTCACCTGCTTGGCCAATTGGAAATCCATGTATTCGTAAGCGATCCGTTGCGCCTGCGCCGTGTCGAAAGCGTCCCCCGACAGGGCACCGCGCAACCACAAACCGTCGATCAGGGCCGCCAGGCCTCTGGCTGCTTTGCGTGCGTGCGGCAGCGGCAGCACTCGGCGGAACTGGCAGCACAGGTTGGAATACAGACGTTGATCGTTGATCCGCTGCAACCTGTGCAATGACGGGTGATGCATGCTGGTGGCCCAGAAGGCCAGCCAGGTTTTCATTGCCGGGCCATTGACCTGGCTGGCGTCGAAGTTGCCCTCGATGATCACCCGAAGGTGCGCCCGTGGGCTGTCGTCCTTCAGCGCAAGCCTGCGTTCGTGGACGTTCTCGATCAGCATGTTCATCAGGTAGCGCATCGTCGCGGCGATCAGGCCGTTCTTGTCCTGAAAGTAGTGACTGATGATGCCGTTCGAGACCCCGGCCAAACGGGCGATCAGCGCAATGCTGGCATCTCCCATTCCGACCTGGTCGATGGCCGTCAACGTGGCTTCGATCAACTGTTGGCGGCGTATGGGTTGCATACCGACCTTGGGCATGTAGCACCTCTCCTTAGGCCTGCCGACGGGCGATGAACGTTCGTCGACTTGAAGGCCAGTCTATTTTGTTTTGATTGAACGTTCAATCAACAAAGAATAAGCTCTGCGACAAATGGTCGCTGTCTACAGGTATTTCCTACGTGAGGGCCGCGACATCCGGCACCTGCAAAAACCTTTGAAACAGGCGGTATCAAGGCCTGCCCACTGCCTGGTGGGGCTCAAGGATTTTCGGGGTGTCTTTATAACACCCGTCCGTCGACTGCCGAAAAATCGATAGGTCGGGATAACCGCTGCCTTGTGTTTCTCTCTCGCACTGCCCGGAGCATCTGCGCCATGAGTTCTGCCTCTCTTATAAAGACCCCGCCGGAAAAGGTACGGGTCAACGGTTGGGTGTTCTACACCTCCACCGCACTGATTCTGTTGTTGACCGCCATTCTGATCATCGCCCCGCAGGAGGCCGGGCGCATGCTCGGCGTAGCCCAGGCCTGGCTTTCCAAAAGCTTCGGCTGGTACTACATGGTGGTCATCGCCGCTTACCTGGTGTTTGTGGTCGGCCTGGCGTTTTCGTCCTATGGCAAGTTGAAACTGGGCAGCAAGGACGACACCCCGGACTTCAGCTACGGCGCCTGGGCCGGCATGCTGTTCTCGTCGGGCATCGGTATCTCGTTGCTGTACTTCGGTGCCTCCGAGCCGCTGGATCACTACTTCAACCCGCCCGAAGGCGCCGCCGCCAGCAATGGCGCGGCACGCCAGGCGTTGCAGTTGACCTTTTTGCACTGGGGCCTGCATGGCTGGGCGATCTATGCGCTGGTCGGCCTGGCGGTGGCGTACTTCGCCTACCGGCATAACCAGCCGCTGGCCTTGCGTTCGGCGTTGTACCCGCTGGTGGGTGAGCGTTGGGTGAAGGGCGCGGCCGGTCACGCGGTGGACGGTTTCGGCATGTTCGTGACCCTGCTGGGCCTGGTAACGAACCTGGGCATCGGTTCGATGCAGGTGTCGTCCGGCCTGGAAAACCTGTTCGGCATGGCGCACAGCAACACCAACCTGCTGATCGTAATCATTGTGATGAGCACCGTGGCGACCATCGCCGCCGTGTCGGGCGTGGAGAACGGCATCCGCCGCCTGTCCAACCTCAACATCGTGCTGTTCAGCGGCTTGCTGATCTTCGTGCTGCTGTTCGGCCCGACCCTGCACCTGCTCAATGGCCTGGTGCAGAACACCGGCGACTACCTCAACGGCATCGTGCTGAAAACCTTCGACCTCTATGTGTACGAAGGCGACGGTGACAAGACCGAACGCTGGATGGGCCTGTGGACCCTGTTCTACTGGGCCTGGTGGATTTCCTGGGCGCCATTCGTAGGCATGTTCATCGCGCGGATTTCCCGTGGCCGCACGGTGCGTGAACTGGTGGCCGGCGTGTTGCTGATTCCCCTGGGCTTTACCCTGGCGTGGCTGTCGATCTTCGGTAACTCGGCGCTGGACCTGGTGTTGAACCATGGTGCGGTGGAGTTGGGCAAGACGGCGCTGGAACAACCGTCCATGGCTATCTACCAGTTGCTGGAGCATTACCCGGCGTCGAAAATCGTTATCGGCGTGTCGATCTTCGTGGGCTTTGTGCTGTTCCTGACCCCGGCGGATTCCGGCGCGGTGATGATGGCCAACCTTTCCTGCAAAGGCGGCAATGTGGATGAAGATGCGCCGCACTGGCTGCGCATCTTCTGGTCGGCTGTGATCACCCTGGTGACCATCGGCCTGCTGTTTGCCGGCAACTTCGAAGCCATGCAAACCATGGTGGTGCTGGCGGGGCTGCCGTTCTCGGTGGTGCTGATTTTCTTTATGTTCGGTTTGCACAAGGCGATGCGCCAGGACGTGGCGATCGAACAGGAGCAGGCGCAACTGGCTGAACGCGGGCGTCGTGGCTTCAGCGAGCGCTTGACGGCACTCGACCTGCAACCGAGCCAGGGCACTGTGCAGCGCTTTATGGACAAGCACGTCACGCCGGCGCTGGAAGAAGCGGCGACGGCGTTGCGTGAACAAGGTTTGGAAGTGCAGACGCTGCTGGGTAAATCCAAGCGCTGCATCGGTGTTCGCATCGAGATGGAAGAGGGCAACCCCTTCGTTTATGAGGTGAGCCTGGATGCTTACTCGTCGGCACCGAGCGACCTGCCCGAAGAAGAACGCACCCGCTATTACCGGGCCGAGGTGTACCTGCACAACGGGCCTCAGGAATACGACCTGATGGGCTTCGCCCAGGAACAGATCACCCGGGACGTGCTCGATCAGTTTGAAAGCCATCGGCAGCTCCTTGGCCGTGTCTATAGCTGATGCGTTGAAAGCCCGGTGGTGTCACTGACGCCACTGGGGCAAAAAATGTGGGAGGGGGCTTGCCCCCGATTGCAGTGTGTCAGTCAGTCCATCTGTTACTGATCCACCGCTATCGGGGGCAAGCCCCCTCCCACAGTTGTTTTGCAGTGTGTGTTAGCCCAGGTTTTTGCCCAACAGGGCGTGGTAGAGCTCACTGTCGCCGAGGATCCCCACCACCTGGTTGTTGTCATGCAACACCAGCTTGTTCCCCGTCTGGTAACGAATCTGCAGCGCATCACGCATGCCGATATTCGAATCCACCAGGGTCGGTACCCGGCCCAAACCTTCCACCGGTTGCCCCGGTGCCCAGTTTTGCAGGTTCATCACCACGCCATTCTGGCGGGCGCCCTGGATGGTGTTGCCTTCGGACAGGTCCAGCCACGAATCGCCGCCCGGGTCGAGGCACACCGAGCCGTTGACGCGTTTGCAGTTGTCCAGCGTGCGCATCAGGCTGCGGCCGCACAGCACGTTCAGCGGGTTGGTATGGGCGACGAAGGTGCGTACGTAGTCGTCCGCCGGGTTCAGCACGATCTCTTCCGGCACGCTGTACTGGATGATCTTGCCGTCTTTCATGATCGCGATGCGGCTGCCCAGCTTGAGTGCCTCGTCGAGGTCGTGGCTGACGAACACGATGGTCTTGCTCAGTTTGCTTTGCAGTTCCAGCAACTCGTCCTGCAGGCCCTGGCGGATCAGCGGGTCGAGGGCGGAGAAGGGCTCGTCCATCAGCAGGATGTCGGCATCCATCGCCAACGCGCGGGCCAGGCCGACGCGTTGTTGCATGCCGCCGGACAGCTCATCGGGCTTCTTGTTGCGCCACTGGGTCAGGCCCACCAGCTCGAGTTTCTCGTCCACCAGCTTGCGCCGTTCTTTTTCCGGGCGGCCCTGCATTTCCAGACCAAAGCTGATGTTCTCGCGCACCGTCAGCCAGGGCATCAGGGCAAACTTCTGGAACACCATGGCGATGCGCTTGGTGCGCATCATTTTCAGCTCGGCGGGGCTGCAGGAGGCGATGTCGATCTGGCGACCTTCATGCTCGACGAACAGCTGGCCACGGCTGACGGTGTTGAGGCCGTTGATGCAGCGCAGCAGGCTCGACTTGCCGGAGCCCGACAGGCCCATCAGCACGCAGATCTCGCCTTTTTCCACATCCAGGCTGGCCTTTTCAACGCCGACAATCTGCCCGGTCTTTTTCAGGATTTCGTTACGGCTCATGCCCTGGTCCAGCAGCTTGAGCGCTTCGCGTGGGTCTTTGGAGAAGATCACGTCGACATTGTCGAATCGGATAATGCTCATGCATCACCCCCTACTTTGGCGTCGGGTTGTTTGCAGATGCGGTCGAGCATGATGGCCAGCAGCACAATCGCCAGGCCGGCTTCGAAGCCCAGGGCGATATCGGCGGTGTTCAGCGCGTTGACCACCGGCTTGCCGAGGCCGTCGGCGCCCACCAGGGCGGCGATCACCACCATCGACAACGACAGCATGATGCATTGGGTAATACCGGCAGCGATGCTCGGCATGGCGTGGGGCAGTTCAATGCGCGAGAGCAACTGACGGCGCGAGCAGCCAAAGGCCTTGCCGGCGTCCATCAACTCTTGCGGTACATCACGGATACCCAGGTAGGTCAGGCGGATCGGCGCGGCAATCGCGAACACCACCGTGGAAATCAACCCAGGCACCACACCCAGCCCGAAGAGGGTCAGGGTAGGGATGAGGTAGACGAAGGTCGGTACGGTCTGCATCAGATCGAGCACCGGCCGCATCATGGTGTAGAACAGCGGTTTGTGCGCGGCAACAATGCCCAGCGGCACACCGATGACCACGCAGACCAGGGTGGCGAACAGCACCTGCGCGAGGGTCTCCATGGTTTCCTGCCAGTACCCCAGGTTGAGGATCAGCAGGAAGGAGGCGATGACAAAAACAGTCAGTCCCCATTTACGTTGAATAAAGTGAGCCAGCAGCGCAATCAGACCGATCAATGCCAGCGGATTGAACCAGGTCAGCGCGAACGTCACGCCGTGGATCATCGTTTCCAGTGTCGATGCGATTGCGTCGAAGTAGTTGGCGCCGTGTTGGGTCAACCATTCGACGAAGGCAGCGATGTACTGGCCTAGTGGGATTTTCTGTTCAGTCAGCATGGTAGTGAATGTCCACATGCGAAGAGGGAAAACATCCCGGGGCAGCGCACCGCCCCGGGGTCAGCGGGATTACTTGGCGAGATACGCTTTGACGGCCTCCAGGCCTGGTTTGCCATCGACGGTATTGACTCCGGCGAGCCAGGTGTCGAGGACTTGCGGGTTCTTTTTCAGCCAGGCCTTGGCGGCGGCATCGGGCTTCATCTTGTCGTCCAGGACGTTACCCATCAGGGTGCTTTCCATGTTCAAGGTGAACACCAGGTTTTTCAGCAACTGACCGACGTTGCTGCATTCCTCGGTGTAGCCCTTGCGGGTGTTGGTGTAGATGGTGGCCTGGCCGTAGTTGGGGCCGAACGAATCGTCACCCCCGGTCAGGTACTTCATCTTGAAGCGGGTGTTCATCGGGTGCGGTTCCCAGCCGAGGAACACGATGGCCTGGTCACGCTTGGTGGCGCGCTCAACCTGGGAAAGCATCCCGGCTTCGCTGGATTCGACCACTTTGAAACCGGCGGTCTTGAGGCCGAAGGCGTCTTTGTCGATCAGCGTCTGGATGGTGCGGTTGCCGTCGTTACCCGGCTCGATGCCGTAGATCTTGCCGCCCAGCTCATCCTTGAATTTGGCGATATCGGCGAAGTCTTTCAGGCCCTTGTTGTACAGCGCCTCGGGTACCGCCAGGGTGTACTTGGCGTTTTCCAGGTTGGCGCGCACGGTTTCCACGGTGCCGGCATCACGGTACTGCTTGATGTCGTTTTCCATGGTCGGCATCCAGTTGCCGAGGAACACGTCCATGTTCTTGCCGTCGGCCAGGGACTTGTAGGTCACAGGAACGGAAATCATCGTGGTCTTGGTCTTGTAGCCCAGGCCCTTGAGGATTTCGCTGGTGGTCGCGGTCGTGACGGTGATGTCGGTCCAGCCGACATCGGAGAAGTTGACGGTCTTGCACTGTTCCGGTTCTGCGGCGTGCGCCATGACTGGCAGACTCAGCATGGCGGCCAACAACAACGAGGGTGAACCTTTCATCTGGGTAGACTCCTGTGTTTTTTCTGGCGGCATTCGCCGCGCTTTATAAGTGTTGCGGTTGGAGCGTGCGGCAACAGCTCTGCCACGGTGCCTTGCAAACGAGTCGAGACTGATCATGTACCAGTGAAAATCTGACGCCTACAGGGGGCGTCGTATCCAGTACAGGGAGGGTCGTATCCAGTGTCGGTGACGTCGCTTACAGGTTTTTCCCAAGGTAAAACCGCTGTTTTTGCCCATCTGCACCGCTAAAAACGGCTGAAACAGGCGATCGCACGGGAGCGACGCTGGTGAGCATGGGTGCGTCGGTGTGAGACGCCGTGAGCGACAGCAAAAGCTTGATGATGCCGCCATCTGGGCGATCTGAGCGTAGCACCTCGTTCAAGCCTGGCCGTGCTTATCGAGGAGTTCTACCGCAATGGCTATCAGTGTTTTCGACCTGTTCAAGATCGGCATCGGGCCTTCCAGTTCTCACACCGTCGGCCCTATGCGCGCCGCGGCGTTGTTCGTCCAGGGGTTACGTGAACGTGAACTGTTGGAACAAGTCAGGCGTGTCGAAGTTCAGCTGTACGGTTCGCTGTCCGCCACCGGCATCGGCCACGGCAGCGACACCGCCACCATCATGGGCTTGATGGGCGAGTGGCCGGACGCGATCGATCCGTCGCAGATCGGCCTGCGCATCCACACCCTGCGCGAAACCGACACATTGCTGCTCGACGGGCGTTTGCCCGTGCCGTTCGTGTGGGCCCGGGACATGCGCCTGCTCGACGAAAACCTGCCGTTCCACCCCAACGCCATGACCCTGCTGGTGTACGGCGATGAAGGCGAGCTGCACCGCGACACCTACTACTCAGTGGGCGGTGGTTTCGTGGTGGATGAATCCCAGGCGCAGAGCGGCGTGGCAGACATGGACCGCACCGAGTTGCCCTATGATTTCTCCAGCGCGGTGGAACTGCTGCACTTGTGCAAGACCCACAACCTGCGCGTTGCCGAGTTGATGCTGGCCAATGAAAAAGTCTGGCGCTCCGAAGACGAAATCCGCAGTGGTCTGATGAAACTCTGGCGCGCTATGCAGGCGTGCGTGGAGGAGGGCCTCAAGCACGAAGGCATCCTGCCCGGCGGCCTCAATGTGCGCCGTCGCGCCGCCAAGTTGCACCGCAGTCTGCAGGAGTTGAACAAGCCCAATGTGATCGGCTCGACCTTGAGTGCGATGGAGTGGGTCAACCTGTTCGCCCTGGCGGTGAATGAAGAAAACGCCGCCGGTGGACGCATGGTCACGGCGCCCACCAACGGTGCGGCGGGGATCATTCCGGCGGTGCTGCACTACTTCATGAAGTTCAGCGACGAAGTCACCGAAGCCAACGTGGTCGACTACCTGCTCAGTGCGGCGGCGGTGGGGATCCTGTGCAAGAAGAACGCCTCGATCTCCGGCGCCGAAGTCGGTTGCCAGGGTGAAGTGGGTTCGGCCTGCGCCATGGCCGCTGCCGGGCTGGCGGAGATCCTCGGCGCAACCCCGGAGCAACTGTGCAACGCCGCCGAGATCGGCCTTGAGCACAACCTCGGCCTGACCTGCGACCCGGTGGGCGGGCTGGTGCAAGTGCCGTGCATCGAGCGCAATGCGATTGCCGCGGTGAAGGCGATCAACGCGGCGCAGATGGCCCTGCGCGGTGATGGCCAGCACTTTATCTCCCTGGACCGCGTGATCCGCACCATGCGCGATACCGGGGCGGATATGCATGACAAGTACAAGGAGACGTCCCGGGGCGGGTTGGCGGTCAGTGCGGTGGAGTGCTGATTAGCTTGTTGTGATGAACAGGGCCTTTGTGGTGAGCGGGCTTGCCCCGCGCTGGGTAAAGGCACCACATAGTTTCAGATAAAACCCGGTCGCCTGATTTTGGGGCGGCTTCGCCACCCAGCGCGGGGCGAGCCCGCTCACTACAAGTGAACACACCAACCAAAATCGCCACCTTTTAGCGCGTCGCAAACAGATAAGTAGCTTCCAAACGATTTTCCCCTCGACCACCCGTCACCTGTGCGTGCGGTGACAGACTTTTCCTACGCGCTGAAAGCGCCTTCCCACAAGTGATACCGAACTGCTCACACACCTTGAGCAGGGCCGCTCCGACGTCTATTTCAGCCATATCCCGTACTCCTCGCGTGGGCTTATTTAGACGCGTCATCAGGTCGTTTTCAGGATTTGTTGAATGGCCATTCAAATTTAGGCATGGCATTTGCTCTACCAATTCAAAGCCTCTCGCCTTGCCGGATGAAGAGCGCAATAACAAGAGCCTCGCCTGAGGCCATCACCCGCTTTGTGTGAGGAGATACCGCGATGACGTCGTTCAACTCAGGGGCCCAACCCCAGAACCGTGCGCCTCAATCCATCGGCTTTTTGCTGCTGGACAATTTCACGCTGATTTCCCTGGCGTCGGCCGTGGAACCGCTGCGCATGGCCAACCAGCTGTCCGGCCGCGAGCTGTATCGCTGGACAACCCTGAGTGTCGACGGCAACCAGGTATGGGCCAGCGACGGTCTGCAAATCACCCCCGATGCCTCCATGCACAAAGCCCCGGCCCTGGACACTGTGATTGTGTGCGGCGGCGTGGGTATCCAGCGTACCGTGACCCGTGAGCATGTGTCGTGGCTGCAAAGCCAGGCGCGCCAGTCCCGTCGCCTTGGCGCGGTGTGCACCGGCAGCTGGGCCCTGGCCTGTGCCGGTCTGCTCGACGGCTTCGATTGCAGCGTGCACTGGGAATGCCTGGCGTCGATGCAGGAAGCCTTCCCGCGTGTGTCGATGAGCACCCGTTTGTTCACCCTCGACCGCAACCGCTTCACCAGTTCGGGCGGCACCGCGCCGCTGGACATGATGCTGCACCTGATCAGCCGCGACCACGGCCGCGAACTGTCGGCGGCTATCTCCGAGATGTTCGTGTACGAGCGCATCCGCAACGAACAGGATCACCAGCGTGTGCCGCTCAAGCACATGCTGGGCACCAACCAGCCGAAGCTGCAGGAAATCGTCGCGCTGATGGAAGCCAACCTCGAAGAGCCGATCGACCTCGACGAACTGGCGGTGTACGTCGCCGTGTCGCGTCGCCAGCTGGAGCGGCTGTTCCAGAAATACCTGCACTGCTCGCCGTCGCGCTATTACCTCAAGCTGCGCCTGATTCGCGCGCGGCAGTTGCTCAAGCAAACGCCGATGTCGATCATCGAAGTGGCCTCGGTGTGCGGGTTTGTCTCCACGCCACACTTCTCCAAGTGCTACCGCGAATACTTCGGCATTCCGCCACGGGATGAGCGCGTAGGCTCCAACACCACCCAGCAGGTGGCGATGATGCCGATTCCGCAGGCGCTGGTGTTGTCACCGCTGTCGGGACCGATGGCGGCGCTGAGCCAGGCGCGCAATGAGTCGACGTTTGCGAGCGTACGGCTCTAAACCGAGTTGACTGCATCGGGGGCAAGCCCCCTCCCACACTTGACCGAGTTGTCATGACGAACATGGCCAGATGTGGGAGGGGGCTTGCCCCCTGATAGCGGTCTGTCAGGCGCCGGAGTTCTGCTTGAACTGCATCAGCGCTGGTAACAACTGCTTGTCGATCGCCTGGCGCACCGCCGGCAAAATCGTCGCACTGCCAGTGTACATCTGCTCAACCATACCCTTGAGGGCCTTGGCCCGCGCTTCGCTCAAACCGCGTACCGCGCACTCGCAAGCCTGTTCGGCGCTGGCGCCGCTGGACACCTCGAAACCCAGGGAGCGCAGTTGGCTCAGCAGGTCATCCTGGTCAATCAAATCCGCATGCATCATGACGTTTATCCTGGTGAAGGGAGCGGGGATCGACTTGGATTCTGGTAGGCCCCCGGCCGGTCGGCAAGGGCAGAATGCACGAATGGCTCAGATGGCTATGAGCGTGTCGTTTTCGGGCCATTTACCCACTGAAGTAATAGGCACACTGTCCATCAGCAAGCAGCTTGAAGGTTTGGTCACCCTCGGGATGTACGGCTCACACAAGGCACTCTGCCCCGATCCAGTCACGGCTGGACCGGGGCTTTTTTAGCGCTGCAGCACCAGGATTCGTGAAAGCAGTTCGTCCCGGTCGATATAGCAACCCTGAAAGTGCCGCGCCCCGGAGGTGGGATCAAACGCATTGCGCGCATGCAACGTGCGGCGGTTATCGAAGCACCACAGCTCGCCCGGGTCCAGGCGCTTGACCAGCCGAAAGCGCGCCTCGCGCGTCATCGCGATAAAGCGTCGATAAGCCCGATACAGCAACGGCATCTGCGCCACCGACGTCTCGAACGGCCCACGCAAGAAGTTGGCCATGCGAATCTCTGCCACATCCCCCAAGGCGTCCAATGCGATGATCGGCGCGAGGCGACGATAGTCGCTGTGGCGGTCTTTGTTGCGAAACTCCACGGGTATTTCACACAAGGCACGAAACGCTTCGGGATCTTCCTCGCGCAGGGCATTGGCGATGGCAAACCCATCGACAAAAATACTTTCGCCCCCGTCGGCATCGTTGACCAGGCAATGCAGGAATTGCAGCCCCGGTTGCAGCTCCCGGGTCGGCAAATCACTGTGCAAGGGCAGGTTGAAAGCGGTGTAGGCATTGCTGTCGGCATCGGCCTTGGATTGCACGTTGAACAGCACGCCGAAATTGCTCTCGCGGATAAATGAAATACGCTGGGCGACACGCGCCAGGGAGCCGGGTTCGGTGGGTACGCCGCGCATTTGCGTCAGGCCCGCGTCACGCAAGGCCAGCAGCCATTGCAGCAGCGCCGCAGGGTCTTGCATGACCGCCGCGTAGTCGAATATAGGCAGTTCGAAGGTGTTGTCCCAGAGCCGCGATTTTGCTTTCGCCGCCCGGCGTTCGGCGCGGGATTCATCGTCGTAGGCATGGGCCCGCAGCCAGCCGGGATCGTACCGGCTGCGATGACCGCCGTGCCATTCCACGCTGAGGAGGCCCTGGTCGATACGCACGCTGATGGCGCCGAGGTTTTCATCCACATCGACAATTTCCAGCACTTGCTCGCGGGTCACGCTGTACACGCATTGCGTGCACGGGCAGTTGTCCCGCAGCCACTGATGGTGAAACGGGCTGACCCGACCATCGGCCCATATCACGCGAACCTGATCGTCCAGCACCTGTGCATCGGAGAGGTCGCAGAGTTTCGGGTAAGTACGGAAATCGGCAACAGCGGCGGCGGTTTGCATGATGGTTCCTTATTTTTTCGGGGGCAGTCCAATCACTCGGCCGAGGAGGGCGGGCCTTGGCAGGTCGGCTTGCTCAGCGCTGATCGCAATGAGTTTCTCCAATGTCGCCTCGGCAAACGGGGCCGAATGCGGACCGGCCAGGTCGACGTGCAGCAGCATCTGTTCGTTGCCGGCCAGTTCTTTCTCATCGCCCACTAAATGCAGGCTGTGATAAAGGTGCAGGCGCTTGGCATCGTGGGCGATCAGTTGCGTGTGCACCTCCACTTCGGCACCGAGTTTCACTTCGTGCAGGTAGTTCAGGTGCAGTTCCAGGGTGAACAGCGAATGGCCGCTGGCTTCGCGGTTTTCGCTGTCCAGGCCGAGGGTGTCCATCAGCGCGTCGGTGGCGTAGCTGAAGATCAGCAGGTAGAACGCGTCGCGCAGGTGGCCGTTGTAGTCCACCCAGTCGGCAAGGACTGGGGTGGTGTAGGTGGTCAGTGCAGGCATGGTGAGGGTTCCGTTATTCGGCGAAGGTCATGCCGTGCTTGGCTTTGGTGGTTTTCACCGCTTCCAGCACCGCCAGCAGGCAATCATCACGATAGCGTTCCAGCGCCGAAATGCTGTGTTTGCCCAGCTGGTCGCTGGTGCCATCGACCACATCGTCGATCAACTTATCGGTCAACTCCGGAGCCGGCAGGTAGGTCCACGGCAATTGCAACGCCGGGCCGAACTGCGCCATGAAGTGGCGCATGCCCGCATCGCCACCCGCCAGGGTGTAGGTGAGGAAGGTGCCCATGAACGACCAGCGCAGGCCGGCGCCAAAGCGGATGGCATCGTCGATCTCGCCAGTGGTGGCCACGCCGTCATTGACCAGGTGCAACGCCTCGCGCCACAGGGCTTCGAGCAAGCGGTCGGCGATAAACCCGGGGACCTCCTTGCGCACATGCAGCGGGCGCATGCCGAGGGATTCATACACCTTGATCGCGGCCTGGATCGCTTCCGGCGCGGTGTGCTTGCCGCCGACCACTTCCACCAGCGGCAGCAGATAGACCGGGTTGAACGGATGGCCGACCACACAGCGTTCCGGATGGGTCGAGCCCTCGTAGAACTCACTCGGCAACAGCCCCGAGGTACTTGAACCGATCAATGCGTCGGGCTTGGCCGCGGCGCTGATCCTGCTGTGCAATTCCAGCTTCAGTTCCAGGCGTTCCGGGGCGCTTTCCTGGATGAAGTCGGCGTCTTTCACGCATTCTTCGATGGTGGCCACAAAGCGCAGGCGGTCTTGGGATGCGCCGGGTGCCAGGCCCTGTTTTTCCAGGGCGCCCCAGGCATTGGAGACGCGCTTGCGCAGCGCCGCTTCGGCACCCGGCGCCGGGTCCCAGGCCACCACATCCAGGCCGTGGGCCAGCGCGCGGGACACCCAGCCGCTGCCGATGACACCGCTGCCCAGGGCGGCGAAGGTTTTGATCTCAGTGATAAAGCGCATGGCAAATTCCTAAAGCGTTCGGTGGTTCCCTGTGGGAGGGGGCAAGCTCCTCCCACATTTTTTGATTCGGTTAGCCGCGTTTGGTCAGGCCCATCTTGATGCGACCCTCCGCCGGGGTCATGACCCGCGCGCCCAGGCGACTGAGGATTTCGCCGGCGCGTTCCACCAGTTGACCGTTGGTGGCGAGTACGCCCTTGTCCAGCCACAGGTTGTCCTCCAGGCCGACCCGCACGTTGCCGCCCAGCAGCACCGCTTGCGCGGCCATGGGCATTTGCATGCGGCCGATCCCGAACCCGGCCCACACCGCATCGGCCGGCAGGTTGTCGACCATGGCCTTCATGGTGGTGGTGTCGGCCGGCGCGCCCCATGGGATGCCCAGGCACAGTTGGAACAGCGGGTTGTCGAGCAGGCCTTCCTTGATCATCTGCTTGGCGAACCACAGGTGGCCGGTGTCGAAGATCTCCAGCTCGGCCTTCACGCCCAGTTCCTGGATGCGCTTGGCGCCCGCACGCAACTGCGCCGGGGTGGAGACGTAAATCGTGTCGCCGTCACCGAAGTTCAGGGTGCCGCAGTCCAGGGTGCAGATTTCCGGCAGCAGCTCTTCCACATGGGCCAGGCGGGTCAGCGGGCCGACCAGGTCGGTATTGGGACCGAATTCCATCGGGTGCTCGCCGCCGCCGATCTCGAGATCGCCGCCCATGCCGGCGGTGAGGTTGACGATGATGTCGATGTCGGCCTCGCGGATGCGCTCCATCACCTCGCGGTACAGGGCGACGTCGCGGCTGAACTTGCCGGTCTCGGGGTCGCGCACATGGCAGTGCACCACGGTGGCGCCCGCCTTGGCGGCTTCCACCGCAGCGGCGGCGATTTGCTTGGGGGTGACCGGCACGTGTGGGCTTCTGGCGGTCGTGTCGCCAGCACCGGTGAGTGCGCAGGTGATGATGACGTCGTGGTTCATGAGGCAGGTTCCTTACAGGCGTGGTGATGCCGTTCGCGGTCGGTAGTGACCGCGAAACGGTGATTCGAAGAAGGTTATTTGCTGGTCAATTGCAGGTTGGCCGCCGCCGGTTTGCCGTCGAAGGTGGTCACGCCTTCGAGCCAGCGCGCCTGGTCCTGGGGGTGATCCTTGAGCCACTGCCGGGCGGACTCGAGGGCGTCCTTGTGATCCAGCAACGGCTGCATCATCCGGCTCTCGTCGGCGGCGGTGAAGGTCAGGTTGGTCAACAGCTTGTGCACGTTGGGGCACTGTTCGGCGTAGGTCGGCGCGGTGACCGTCCACACGCTGGCCATGCCTTCGTTCGGGCCCAGGGCGTCGTCGCTGCCGGTGAGGTAGGTCATCGCGATATTGACGTTCATCGGGTGCGGCGCCCAGCCGAAGAACACCACGGCTTCCTTGCGGCGTACCGCACGGTCCACGGCGGCGAGCATGCCGGCCTCGCTGGATTCCACCAGTTGGAACTTGCCCAGGCCGAACTGGTTCTTGGCGATCATTGCCTTGATCTGGGTGTTGGCCCCCGAGCCCGGCTCGATGCCGTAGATCTTGCCGCCCAGCTCCTTCTCGAATTTGGCGATGTCGGCAAAGGTCTTCAGGCCTTTGTCCGCCAGGTAAGTCGGCACCGCGAGGGTCGCGCGGGCGTCTTCCAGGCTGGGTTTGTCGAGGACTTTGATTTGCTTGGCGTCGACGAACGGCGTGATGGTCTGGGTCATCAGCGGGTTCCAGTAGCCGAGGAACAGGTCCAGGCGCTGGTCACGGATACCGGCGAAGATGATTTGCTGGGAGGCGCTGGTTTGTTTGGTCTTGTAGCCGAGGCCGTCGAGCAGCACTTGGGTCATGGCGCTGGTGGCGATGACGTCGGTCCAGTTCACCACGCCCATGCGCACGTTCTGGCAGGATGCCGCGTCGGCAGCCCATACGTTCGTGCTCAAGATCGCGCTGGCGCTGAGTGCAAGCACGCAGCGGCGAATCAGTCGGTTCATGGTGGATCCCTCGGCAGGTCGTTATTGTGGGGGCCGGCGTCTTTGTGCGCCGTGAGGCCAAGTTACGTAGCTTTGGAGGCGACAAAACGCACGGCGGCGACCAGCTCTTGCACTGCAGCGACCTGCCCCCTTGAATCCACCCGAGAACGGGAGTATCACAGTGCCACGCTGCCCGTCCTACGAGAGCGCCACCATGTCCCAGGATTTCTACTTTCTGCTGATGCCGGGGTTCTCGGCCATCGGTTTTATTTCTGCACTGGAACCTTTACGCGTGGCCAACCGCTTTCGTGGCGAGTTGTACCGCTGGCATGTGCTGAGCGCCGATGGCGGCGCGGTGCTGGCGAGCAATGGCATGTCGGTCAACGCCGACGCCGCGCTGGAACCGCTGAAAAAGGGTGCGACGCTGTTGGTGGTGGCCGGCTTCGAACCGCTGCAGTTCGCCACGCCGGCGCTGGAGCACTGGCTGCGCCGTCTGGACCATGACGGCGTGACCCTCGGCGCCATCGACACCGGCGCCTGCGTGCTCGCCGAAGCCGGCCTGCTCGACGGTCATCGCCTGACCCTGCACTGGGAAGCCATCGATGCCTTCAAGGAGTCGTACCCGCACCTGAGCGTGACCCAGGAACTGTTCGAAATCGACCGCCGCCGCATCACCTGCGCCGGCGGTACCGCCTCCATCGACCTGATGCTCGACCTGATCGCCCAGGCCCACGGCGCCGACCTGGCGATCCAGGTCTCCGAACAGTTCGTACTCGGCCGCATCCGCCCGCGCAAGGACCACCAGCGCATGCAGATCGCCACGCGCTACGGCATCAACAACAAGAAGCTGGTGCAAGTGATCGGCGAGATGGAGCAGCACACCGAACCGCCCCTGAGCACCTTGGCGTTGGCCGACGCGATCAAAGTTACCCGGCGCCAGTTGGAGCGTCTGTTTCGCCTGCATTTGAACGATACCCCGAGCAACTTCTACCTTGGCCTGCGCCTGGAAAAAGCCCGGCAGCTGCTGCGCCAGAGCGATATGAGCGTGCTGGAGGTGAGCATTGCCTGCGGGTTCGAGTCGCCGTCGTATTTCACCCGGAGTTATCGGGCGAGGTTTGCCAAGTGTCCGAGGGAGGATCGGCGACGGGAGGTGGTTTGACGAACAATTATAGTGAATTATACTCATCACTATAATTTATAGTTATTTTCATAATTGAGTATAAATCCATGTCCAAGCACAGCGGCTTCGTGTTCCGTCGCCCCGCCCTGGCAAGCAGTATTGCCGATGGCCTGGTGGGCGCCGGTATTCAGGATTTCACCTCTGGCCTGTTCCTCGCGGCGCCCCGTCGCACCGGCAAAAGCACTTTCCTGCGCGAAGACCTGATTCCGGAATGTCAGCTCCGGGGTTGGCTGGCGGTGTATGTGGATCTCTGGGCTGACAAGGAGAAAGATCCTGCGGAGTTGATTGCCAGTGCTATTGCGGCTGCCCTGGTTCCCTATGAAAAGGGCATCCGCAAACTGGCCAAGAATATTGGCATCGAGAAACTGAGCTTTCTGCGGACGCTCTCCTGGGACTTTACCCAGCCACAATTGCCTGTCGGTGCGACGCTGACCCAAGCCCTGGAATTGCTCCACAGTGCTGCAGAAAAACCCGTTGTGCTGGTGATTGACGAAGCGCAGCACGCCTTGACCACCGAGTCGGGTATCAATGCGATGTTCGCGTTGAAGGCTGCCCGGGATCAGCTCAACCAGGGCCGTGACGAAGAGGGCAGCGGCTTGCGCCTGGTGTTTACCGGTTCCAATCGCGACAAACTCGCCCATTTGGTATTGGGTAAAAGCCAGCCGTTCTTCGGTTCCAGCATCACGCCGTTTCCGCTGCTGGGTAAAGAGTTCACCCAAGCCTACACTGTGCACCTCAACGCGCACCTGGCCGAGACCAACCAGTTCAACGCGGCTGATATTGATGAGGCGTTTGAGCTGGTAGGCCGGCGTCCCGAGATGTTGCGCACGATCATCGGTGAAGTCGCGTTGGAACTGGGCGAGGCGAGCAATCTGGGCCAATTGCTGCACAGTCGCGCCGAACTGCTGCGCGCGGGTGTATGGACCGAGTTCGAAAGCGCCTGGAACGCCCTGACCATCCCGCAGCGCGCCGTGCTGGAGGTGATGGTGGAGCGCTCCCAGAACAACGAACCCTTCGCGCCCTTCACCGACAGCACCCTCACGGCTGTCAGCAAGGCGCTGGAAGCCATGGGCAGTGACGTGGTGCCGGGTACCCAGACCGTCCAGGCCTGCATCGATGCCTTGCGCGACAAGGAGTTGGTGTGGAAGTCGGGCCGCGGTGGTTATGCCCTGGAAGACAAGTCGTTCGGGGATTGGCTGCGGCACAAGCGCCATACACCCCACTGAAAACACCCCACATCTAATGTGGGGGCTTGCTCCCGATGACGGACTGTCAGTTGATACAGCTTTGGCTGACTCACCGCTATCGGGGGCAAGCCCCCTCCCACATAGGATTGTGGTGTAGCTTACTTCTTCAGCAGTGCCGAACACGCCGCCTTGAAGGCCTCATGCTGATATTTGTTCAACGTCGCCGGCAGTTCAAAGTTGTGCTTCTTGTTCTGCGCATTGATGGTCTGCGGCGACAGCAACGTCACCTCAACCCCCTCCAGCAATTGAAACACCCCTTCAATCTTGAACGTGGTCGGGCCACCGGCGAATTCGCCTTTTTTGCTGCGCTTCTTGATCGCGATGCGAGTGACGGCGTTGGCCTGCACGAAGGCCTTCACCTGGGCGGCAAAGGCTTTGACGTTGGCCGCTTCATCATCGTCTTCAAGGGCGATTTTCTTGGTAGCCAGGGCGACGTGGCTCAGCGCCTGGTTGTCCAGGGAGGCGACAGCGATGATGGCTTCGCTGCCTTTGATTTCGATGCCACAGATAGTCATGAAGGGCCTTGGTTCAAAGAGAAAGTGGCCGGATTGTCGCTTATTCCTGCCCAATCGACTCCAAAAACTCCGACCGCTCATCACTCATCCGCGCCAGGCAGTCATTTTGCGCAATCGCATAGGCTTTGGTGCCGGTCACTGCCGGGAAGGTGTCCACCGCGCAGTCGGCGTCACGCAGTTTTTCCCATTTCTGCTGGGCATCCTTCAGACGAGCGGTAATGTCGGCGAGCTTGGTCTTGTCGCTGCCATAGGTGGAATGCATGCGTTCCAGCAGGCCTTGATAATTATCCTTGAGCAATTGCTCGGCAGTGGTTTTGTTATAGGTGGCGCATTCCAGGGTTTGCTTGTCGTTTTCGATGCCATCGCACGGCGTGCTGTCGGTGTCTTCGGCCGCGTGGACGCCGGTTGCGATGAGTGCCAAAGCCAGGAAAATCGATTTCATTGCGCCGTCTCATATCAGGTGATGCGGGAATTCTGGCTCAAGCGTAAGACAAATAACAGCCGCCAGTCAGACCACTCATAACAGCCTTTGTCGTGGATTGACGCTTTCGGCAATTCCCCTGTCGTTTTTGCACCCGGCTCGGTCGGCCCCTGGGCATATGCTGGCCCCAAAGCGCCGGCAGACGATTCGGCGCATGAATCGCCAAAATAAGGGGACGCCTGATGAGCCCAGCCGAATTGCACGCCGACAGCATCGTTATCGACGGGCTGATCATTGCCAAGTGGAACCGCGACCTGTTCGAGGACATGCGCAAAGGTGGCCTCACCGCCGCGAACTGCACCGTGTCGGTGTGGGAAGGGTTCCAGGCCACGATCAACAACATCGTCGCCAGCCAGACCCTGATCCGCGAGAACAGCGACCTGGTGATCCCAGTGAAAACCACCGCCGACATCCGCAAGGCCAAGGAACAGGGCAAGACCGGCATCATCTTCGGCTTCCAGAACGCCCATGCATTTGAAGACCAGCTCGGGTATGTGGAGATCTTCAAGCAGCTCGGCGTCGGTGTGGTGCAGATGTGCTACAACACCCAGAACCTGGTCGGCACCGGTTGCTACGAGCGCGACGGCGGCCTGTCGGGCTTCGGGCGCGAGATCGTCGCCGAGATGAACCGCGTCGGCATCATGTGCGACCTGTCCCACGTCGGCTCCAAGACCAGCGAAGAAGTCATCCTCGAATCGAAAAAACCGGTGTGCTACTCCCACTGCCTGCCGTCCGGCCTTAAAGAACACCCGCGCAACAAGTCCGATGAAGAGCTGAAGTTCATCGCCGACCACGGCGGTTTTGTCGGCGTGACCATGTTCGCGCCGTTCCTGGCCAAGGGCATCGATTCGACCATCGACGACTACGCCGAAGCCATCGAATACACCATGAATATCGTCGGCGAGGACGCCATCGGCATCGGCACCGACTTCACCCAGGGCCATGGCCAGGATTTCTTTGAAATGCTGACCCATGACAAGGGCTACGCCCGCCGCCTGACCAGCTTCGGCAAGATCATCAACCCGCTGGGCATCCGCACCGTCGGCGAGTTCCCCAACCTGACAGAGACCCTGCTCAAGCGCGGCCACCCCGAGCGTGTGGTGCGCAAGATCATGGGCGAGAACTGGGTCAACGTCTTGAAGGACGTTTGGGGCGAATAAGCCAAGCACCCACGGGCTACACCACAACGAATTTTTCTGGAGTTAAGTTTCCATGGCCAAGATCGCCCCGCAATTGCCTATTGAAGTCGACAGCGAAACCGGTGTCTGGACGTCCGACGCCCTGCCGATGCTGTACGTGCCGCGTCATTTCTTCGTCAACAACCACATGGGTATCGAAGAGGTGCTGGGCGCCGAGGCCTACGCCGAGATCCTCTACAAGGCCGGCTACAAATCCGCCTGGCACTGGTGTGAAAAAGAAGCCGAATGCCATGGCCTGGAAGGCGTCGCGGTGTTCGAGCACTACATGAAGCGCCTGTCGCAACGCGGCTGGGGCCTGTTCAAGATCCAGGACATCGACCTGGATAAAGGCACCGCCAGCGTCAAGCTCGAACACTCGGCCTTCGTCTATGTGTACGGCAAGGTCGGGCGCAAGGTCGACTACATGTTCACCGGCTGGTTTGCCGGCGCCATGGACCAGATTCTGCAAGCCCGTGGCAGCCAGATCCGCACCGTGGCCGAACAAGTCTACGGAGGCTCCGAAGAGGGCCACGATGACGGCTTGTTCACCGTCAAGCCGTTGTAAGCCGAGGACCGTGCCATGGCTTTCGAAGCAATGTTCCAGCCGATCCAGATCGGCAAACTGACCATCCGCAACCGCGTGCTCAGTACCGCCCACGCCGAGGTGTATGCCACCGACGGCGGCATGACCACCGACCGCTATGTGAAGTACTACGAAGAGAAAGCCAAGGGCGGTATCGGCCTGGCGATCTGCGGCGGTTCCTCGGTGGTCGCCATCGACAGCCCCCAGGAATGGTGGAGCTCGGTGAACTTGTCCACCGACCGCATCATCCCGCACTTCCAGAACCTGGCGGATGCCATGCATAAGCATGGCGCCAAGATCATGATCCAGATTACCCACATGGGTCGTCGCTCCCGTTGGGATGGCTTTAACTGGCCGACCCTGATGTCGCCGTCCGGCGTGCGCGAGCCGGTGCACCGTGCCACCTGCAAGACCATCGAGCCGGAAGAAATCTGGCGCGTGATCGGCAACTACGCCCAGGCCGCGCGGCGTGCCAAGGCCGGTGGCCTGGACGGTGTGGAACTGTCCGCCGTGCACCAGCACATGATCGACCAGTTCTGGAGCCCACGGGTCAACAAGCGTACCGACGAGTGGGGCGGCACCTTCGAAGGCCGCATGAAGTTCGGCCTCGAAGTGTTGAAGGCCGTGCGTGCCGAAGTCGGTGACGACTTCTGCGTGGGCATGCGCCTGTGCGGTGACGAGTTCCATCCGGACGGCCTGTCCCACGAGGACATGAAGCAGATCGCCAAGTATTACGACGACACCGGCATGCTCGATTTCATCGGCGTGGTGGGCTCGGGTTGCGACACCCACAACACCCTGGCCAACGTGATCCCCAACATGAGCTATCCGCCGGAGCCGTTCCTGCACCTGGCGGCCGGTATCAAGGAAGTGGTCAAGGTTCCGGTGCTGCACGCACAGAACATCAAGGACCCGAACCAGGCCACGCGCATCCTCGAAGGCGGCTATGTGGACATGGTCGGCATGACCCGTGCGCACATCGCCGACCCGCACCTGATCGCCAAGATCAAGATGGGCCAGATCGACCAGATCAAACAGTGCGTCGGCGCCAACTATTGCATCGACCGCCAGTACCAGGGCCTGGATGTGCTGTGCATCCAGAACGCCGCGACGTCCCGTGAGTACATGGGCGTGCCGCATATCATCGAGAAGTCCACCGGGCCGAAACGCAAGGTGGTGGTGGTCGGTGCCGGCCCTGCCGGGATGGAAGCCGCGCGGGTGGCCGCCGAACGTGGCCACGACGTGACCCTGTTCGAGAAGAAAGAATTTATCGGCGGGCAAATCACCACCGCCTCCAAGGCGCCGCAACGCGACCAGATCGCCGGTATCACCCGCTGGTTCCAGCTGGAGCTGGCGCGTTTGAAAGTCGACCTGCGCCTGGGCGTGGCCGCCGATGCCGAGACCATCCTGGACCTGCGTCCGGACGTGGTGGTGCTGGCGGTCGGCGGGCATCCGTTTATCGAACAGAACGAACACTGGGGTGCCGCCGAAGGCCTGGTGGTGAGCAGCTGGGACGTGCTCGACGGCAAGGTCGCACCGGGCAAGAATGTATTGGTGTACGACACCATTTGCGAATTCACCGGCATGTCGGTGGCGGACTTCCTGGCCGACAAAGGCTGCCAGGTGGAAATCGTCACCGATGACATCAAGCCGGGCGTAGCCATCGGCGGTACGTCGTTCCCGACCTACTACCGCAGCATGTACCCCAAGGAAGTGATCATGACCGGCGACATGATGCTGGAAAAGGTCTACCGCGAGGGCGACAAGCTGGTGGCGGTGCTGGAGAACGAATACACCGGCGCCAAAGAGGAGCGGGTAGTGGACCAGGTGGTGGTGGAAAACGGCGTGCGTCCGGACGAAGCCATTTACTACGGGCTCAAGGAAGGTTCGCGCAACAAGGGCCAGATCGACGTCGAAGCGCTGTTCGCGATCAAGCCGCAGCCATGCTTGAGCGAGGCGGGCGAGGGGTACTTGCTGTTCCGTATCGGTGACTGTGTGGCGCAGCGCAATACCCACGCTGCCATCTATGACGCCCTGCGCCTGTGCAAAGACTTTTGATGAGGTGAACACGGTCAAATGTGGGAGGGGGCTTGCCCCCGATAGCGGTGGTTCAGCGACAACTGTACCAACTGACAGTCCGCCATCGGGAGCAAGCCCCCTCCCACATTCGGGCCAGTTTCACAGTAGACCTGTGCGGTCTGTGGGAGCTTCACCATGTTGAACACCTTGCTGCCTATTCTCTTATTTACCGCCCTGGGCCTTGCCGTCCTCGGCGCCCTGCGCCGTGTGAACATGTGGCGCCGCGGCCGAGCCTCCAAGGTCGACCTGCTGGGCGGCCTGCTGGCCATGCCCAAGCGCTACATGGTCGACCTGCACCACGTGGTCGCCCGCGACAAATACATCGCCAACACCCACGTCGCCACGGCCCTGGGCTTTGTGCTGTCGGCGCTGCTGGCAATCCTGGTGCACGGCTTCGGCCTGCATAACCGTATCCTCGGCTACGCCTTGCTGCTGGCGTCAGTGTTGATGTTTGTCGGCGCCACCTTCGTTTACCTGCGGCGGCGCAATCCACCGTCGCGCCTGTCCAAGGGCCCGTGGATGCGCCTGCCGAAAAGCCTGATGGCGTTCTCGGTGAGTTTCTTCCTGGTGACGCTGCCGGTGGCGGGGATCCTGCCCGCCGACTTCGGTGGCTGGCTGCTGGCCGCGCTGCTGAGTGTGGGTGTGCTGTGGGGCGTGTCCGAGATGTTCTTCGGCATGACCTGGGGCGGCCCGATGAAACACGCCTTCGCCGGTGCCCTGCACCTGGCCTGGCACCGTCGCGCCGAACGCTTTGGCGGTGGTCGTTCCACTGGTTTGAAACCCCTGGACCTGAGCGACAAGAGCGCCCCCCTGGGCGTGGAAAAACCCAAGGATTTCACCTGGAACCAACTGCTCGGTTTCGACGCCTGCGTGCAGTGCGGCAAGTGCGAAGCGGCGTGCCCGGCCTTCGCCGCCGGCCAGCCGCTGAACCCGAAAAAGCTGATCCAGGACATGGTGGTCGGCCTGGCCGGCGGCACCGATGCCAAGTTCGCCGGCAGCCCTTATCCAGGTAAACCGATTGGCGAGCACAGCGGCAACCCGCACCAGCCGATCGTCAACGGCCTGGTGGACGCCGAGACCCTGTGGTCGTGCACCACCTGCCGCGCCTGCGTGGAAGAGTGCCCGATGATGATCGAGCACGTCGACGCCATCGTCGACATGCGCCGCTACCTCACCCTGGAAAAAGGCGCGACCCCGAACAAGGGCGCCGAAGTCCTGGAAAACCTGATCGCCACTGACAACCCCGGCGGCTTTGCGCCGGGCGGTCGCCTGAACTGGGCGGCGGACTTGAACCTGCCGTTGCTCAGCGAAAAAGGCAGTGCCGACGTGGTGTTCTGGGTCGGCGACGGTGCCTTCGACATGCGCAACCAGCGCACCCTGCGGGCGTTCGTCAAAGTGCTCAAGGCGGCCAAGGTCGACTTCGCCGTACTGGGCCTGGAAGAGCGCGACAGCGGTGACGTCGCACGGCGCCTGGGCGATGAAGCAACGTTCCAGCTGCTGGCCTCGCGCAATATCCAGACGCTGGCCAAGTACAGCTTCAAGCGCATCGTCACCTGCGATCCCCACAGCTTCCATGTGCTGAAAAACGAATACGGCGCCTTCAACGGCAACTATCTTGTGCAGCACCACAGCACCTTCATGGCCGAGCTGATCGGCGAAGGCGCGCTGAACCTGGGCCAACACAAAGGCAACAGCGTGACCTACCACGACCCGTGCTACCTGGGCCGCTACAACGGCGAATACGAGGCGCCGCGCCAAGTGCTGCGGGCGCTGGGCATCGAGGTCAAGGAGATGCAACGTTCGGGTTTCCGCTCACGCTGCTGCGGCGGCGGTGGCGGCGCGCCGATTACCGACATCCCCGGCAAGCAACGTATCCCCGATATGCGCATGGAAGACATCCGCGAGACCGGCGCCGAACTGGTAGCGGTCGGTTGCCCGCAATGCACGGCGATGCTCGAAGGTGTGGTTGAACCGCGCCCGTTGATCAAGGACATCGCCGAGCTGGTGGCCGATGCATTGCTGGAAGACGTCGCACCGGCCAAAGCTCCCAACAAGCGTGAACCTGCGGAGGTGCACTGATGAGCGACATTATCCGCCGCGACCCACGGGCCGAATGGATCGCCCGCAACCGCCTGCACCCGCTGCATGCGGCGATGCAGCCGCTGCAACACAGTTGGATGGGGCCTAACGGCGTCATCCGCAAGAACGTGCATGGTGTCGGTTTTATCGGCCCCAACGGCATCAAGCGCATCGACCGCAGCGGTGCCCAGCAGGGCGGTGCGGCCAAGCGTACGGCGGCGATTGAAGTGCAGTTGCCGCTGCATCAGGTGCCTGCGCCTGCGTTCTACATCAACGTAGTGCCGGACATGGTCGGTGGCCGCTTGAGCAGCCACGACCGCGACCTGCTCGGCCTGGCGCGGCAACTCGCCGGCAACGACGGCGCGGTGCTGGTGGTGGTGTTTGGCGAACACAAGGAAAGCGCGTTTGCCACGGCCGGTGTCGATCGCCTGCTGGTGCTCGACGGCCACGAATTCGACGGTTATTCACCGGAGCAACGCGTGCAGGGTTTGCGGGCTGTGGATAACCAGTTCAACCCGCGCCACTGGTTGCTGCCCGACAGCCGCAGTGGTGGCGGCGAGTTGGGTCGGCGCTTTGCCGCCAGCCTCAAGGAACGCCCGGCCACTCGCGTCTGGCAGATCAAGGGCGATGAGTGCATCGGCCGCGCCGGTGCGGGCCGGGAAGACTTGGCGCGGCCGCTGCCACGCCTGATTCTGGCCGCCGCCGAATGCGCCGATCCGGTCAGCGACACACGCCATGAAGTGCTGCCCGTGGAGTTATCCACAAGCCTGGCGCGCAGCCTGCCGCGTATCGAGGATCTCGGCGCGGTGGCGGTGGACCCGGCGGCGATTCCCATGGCCGAGGCCGAGTTTATTTTCTCCGGCGGCAACGGCGTGAAGGACTGGGCGCTGTTCCACCAGACCGCCGCGGCATTGGGGGCCACCGAAGGCGCCTCGCGGGTGGCGGTGGACGATGGATTCATGGCCCGTGATCGCCAGGTCGGCGCCAGCGGTACCTGGGTGACGGCGCGGGTGTATGTGGCCGTGGGGATTTCCGGGGCGATCCAGCACCTGCAAGGCATTGGCGCCTGCGACAAGGTGGTGGCGATCAACCTCGACCCGGGCTGCGACATGATCAAGCGTGCCGACCTGTCGGTGATCGGCGAAAGCGCCGCGATTCTGCAAGCCTTGATCGCTGCGGTCGAGGCCTACCGCAACGGCGCCAAGCGCGATGCGGCTTGAGGACATGACCATGACCACGAATGTAATCAGCCTGGTGTCCATCGGCGCCCACCCCACCTCCGGCCGGCCACGCCGCGCCGAACAGGATGCGCGCGCCGTCGAACTGGGTCTGCAGATGGCTGGGGATAAGTTGCAGGTGCTGCACGCCGGCAATATCGCCGAACCGACCTTGCGCAGCTACCTGGGCATGGGCCTGCCACAGTTGCACGTGCTGGAACAACCGGAGGGCAGCGATGCGTTGCCGGTGCTCGGCGAGTACCTGCGCCACGCCGGTGCCCAGGTGGTGCTTGCCGGCAGCCAGGCCGAAACCGGTGAAGGCTCGGGCATGTTGCCGTTCCTGTTGGCGGAGCAATTGGGCTGGCCGCTGATTGTCGGGCTGGCCGAGGTGGAGTCCATCGACGGCGGCGTAGCCCATGTGCTGCAAGCCTTGCCCCGTGGGCAGCGCAGGCGCTTGAAGGTGCGCCTGCCATTCCTGGCGACGGTGGACAACGCCGCGCCCAAGCCTCGGCAGAGTGCCTACGGCCCGGCACAGCGCGGTGAATTGGCGGCCCACGAAGTGGAAGTCGAGCAGGACGCGCTATTCACAGGCGCCGTGCTGCAACCGGCCAAACCCCGGCCCAAGCGCCTCAAGGTGATCAAGGCCAAGAGCGGCGCCGACCGCATGAAAGCCGCCACCGCCAAGGCCAGTGGTGGCGGTGGGCAGGTGCTCAAGGGTGTGAGCGCCGAGGAAGGTGCCCAGGCAATCCTCAAGTTGCTCATAGAAGAAGGCGTCGTGCGCTAACCCACCAACACTGCAAAACAAATGTGGGAGGGGGCTTGCCCCCGATAGCGGTGCTTCAGTTAAAGATACTGAGACTGACACATTGCAATCGGGGGCAAGCCCCCTCCCACATTGGATCTTCATTGGTGCGCAGGTTCGGGCGCAGGCTTGGGCACCAGATCCGGCAGCGGTGGCGGCAGGGGTTGCCAGGTGGCATCCGGCTGTTGCATCGGCGGTGGCAGCGCCGGCGTGGGGTCGCCGCCAATCGGCTTGAGGATCATTTTGTCGGTGGTGTCGCGCAGGATCATGCCCTGGGTCGAACTGCGCGCCTCGGTGCCGCTGTGGAAGGTACTGATCTGGGCAATCGGCAGGTCCAGGTTGCGTTCGATCCTCGGGGTCAGCAGCAGAATGATCTCAGTCTTCTGCTGGGTATTCTGGTTGGTGCCGAACAGCTTTTTGCCGATCCACGGGATCTGGCTCAACCACGGCAAACCCGAGCCCTCGTCGACGTCCGCCGTGCGGATCAGCCCCGAGACGATCTGGGTTTCATTGTTGCGCGCGGTCAGCAGGGTCTTGGTGGCCCGTGAGCCGAGTTCGAAGGTGGCCGGTACGTTTTCCGAGCCGGGAATACGCTTGGTGATATGGCTCATTTCCACGTTCAGCTCCAGGTTCACCTCATCGCTCAGGCTGATATTCGGCTTGACCGTGATCTGCAGCCCGACGTCCTGGTAGGACACCGACGAGGTGGTGATCTGGTTGGCGGTGGTGGTGGTCACCACGGGGATCTTGTCGCCGATGTTTACCTGGGCTTCTTCGCGGTTGCGCACCCGCACCCTGGGGTTGGCCAGGGTCACGGTGTTGCCGCTGCGTTGCAGCATATTGATGCGCGCCGAGGTACTGCCCGCGTCGAGCAGGATGTTGTCGCCATTGATCCCGCGCAATGCGCTGAGCGGGATGCCTGCCAGCCCGGCAGGCACGTTGGCCAGGTTGCCCACGGACAGGCCGATGCTCTCCGGGTACTGGATGCCCAGGTTCAACTCGTCGGTCAGGCTGACCTCCAGCACCTGGATGTCGATGGTCACTTCCGATTGTGCGATATCAATGGCTTCCACCAGTTTTTCCACCGCGCTCAGGGTGTCCAGTCCATCGCGCACGATCACCGCGTTCAGGCGTTCGTCCACCAGCACCTCCTTGGGCTTGAGCACCTGTTTGATCTCGGCGGCGATGACCTTGGGGTCGCCATGGCTGAGGTAGAAGGTGCGCACGGCCAACTCGCGGTATTCCCGTTCCTTGTCCGGGCGGCGGGGGTAAACCAGGATGGTGTTGGCGTTGAGGACCTTCTTGTCCAGCCCCTGGGTGGTCAGCAGCAGGTTCAGCGCGTCTTCGGCGGTGGTTCGGCTCGCGGTCATGCTCGCCGAGGCACTGGGATTGACGTCCTTGTCGATGACGAAGTTGACCCCCGACAGGCGCGCAATGGTCTCGAAAATCGTGGTCAGGCTTTGGGCGCTGAACTCCAGGCTCAGGGGTTTGCGCATGGCCTCGGAGAGGTCGGCGCTGAGGTAATCGGCGCTCACCAGTTCACGGGTCAGGGCATTGCGAAAGTCCAGGGCCTCTCGGTAGTTGGGCTTTTGCGCGATGATCCGGCGCACCAGGTTGAGGGCTTCCACCGGGTTGGAACGCTTCATTTCGTAGGCCTGGGCCAGTTGCGGGCGCAGTTGTTTCATCGCCTGGATGCTCTGGATTTCCTGGCGCGCGCCGAGGTTGCTGGGGTCGTATTTGAGGATGGTTTCCAGGGCGCGGATGGCAGCGGCATCGTCGCCACGCATCAGCGCGGTGCTGGCTTCGCGGCTGTATTGGGCCACCAGCAATTCCAGCTTGCTGAAGTTGGCGGTGCGCAGTTGCACATCGTCGGGGGCCTGTCTGGCTTCGGCTTGCAGCACTTCGACCGAACGGATGATGTCGCCCTTCTGGCGCAACTCGTCGCTCTCCTTGATCGCCCGTTGGGTCTGGCAGGCGCTGAGCAGGGCCACGGCCAGGCTCAAGGGTATCCACGTGCGTATGGCCATGATCGTGTCCTGCGCCGGTCAGTGAGTGTCCAGCCGCAAGGTGCTGACATGCTTGAGGGGCATGTAGGTCAGCACCACGGCGGTGTCGGTGAGTTTGTCCAGCCGGTAGTGCGCGTCGAGCATCTTGCCGGGCACGATGCGCCCGGGTACCGAGCAACGGTTGCACAGGGTGTACTGGCTGCCATTGCCGCTGAGCACGACGATTTTCGCCTGGTTCTCGTAGCGCCATTGCGCGCTCACGGTGAAAGGCAGGGGCGGTGGCTTGGGCGCTGAGGTGTCGACCGGTATGGGCGGCGGTGCAGGTGTCCAGGTCTGGGCGGGAAACAGGTCGATGGCTTCGGCCACCGCCGGTGCCGGTGCGGCAACCGGTGCCGAGGGCACCTGTACAGGGCGGGCGATCACTGGCACCGGCGAGGGTGCGGGGTTGTCCGCAGTGTCCTGCCAGAACAGCCAGCCGCAGCCGATCAAGGTCAGCAACAACAGCACGCGCAGATACAGCGGCAGCGTCATTCCACCACCCCCAGCACACTCACCTTGAGGCTGATGTTCAACATGCCGCTGGTGATTTCCTTGCGCTCCAGGGCCAGGCGTTCGATGCGCACGGCCGGCTCGTTGGCGACGTCGACCAGGGCATCGCGCAGCAAGGCGTAGGGGCCGACGAGTGGAATGTCCACGTCCAGCCGTTGCAGCCCGGTGTCGCTAGGCGCGGAGTAGGCCAGGGTGGTCTGTTCGATGATAAAGCCGCGCCGGGTGAGGACGTCCAGCAGCTTTTCCAGGCGTGGGGCGAAGTCCTGTGCACTGGGCAGGCGTTCGACCACGGCCGGTTCGGTCACCTGCACATCCTGGGGCTGCTCGGCGATACCGGCCTCCAGTTCCTGGCGCCGCAGGCTGTCGGCAATGCCTGCCGGATGAATCACTGTGACTTCGATCAGCAACGTTGCCGCCATCAGCCCCAGCGCCAGCAGCCCCCAAAATCCCAGGCGCTGTTGCCATTGCATCAAGTGCCAGCGCACGCGCGGGAGGTGGCGGGTCAGTGCGTCCATGGGCGACTACCCTGCACCAACCGCAAGTTTGACCTGCACCGGGTGTTGCGGGTCATTGGCCTTGCGTGCGCTTTGTTGCAGGTTCACGTGCACCCCTGGCTGGGCCTTGAGCCGTTCGACAAAGCGAAAGGCATCGCCCAGCACCTTGGCTTCCAACTCCAAGTGAATCAGCCGGGCCTGGGTGTCGACCTCCACGCGCGTCAGCGCGACTTCCGCGGACCAGGCCCGGGCCACGGCGTCCATCAGCGCGAAGGGCGTGTCCTGCTGTCGGGAAAAGGCGGCCAGTTGTTGTTTCTGCTGGGGTGACAAGCGAATGGCGGCCTGGATCAATTGCTCCTGGCGACGTGTCAATTCGATAAAGCGCTGCTCCAGTGCGTCGGTCTGTTGTTGCTGATGCTCCATGCGCTGCCAGTGTTGCCAGGTGACGAAGACAAGCCCGGCGGCGACCAGCCACAACCCACTCACCAGCGGCCGATAGACGGCGTTAGGGTGCAGGAAGTCGACGCCCGGCGCCTGCCGCTGTCGCCAGGCACCGGCGAGTTGTGATTTCAGCTGAGCGATCATGCCAGCGGCTCCCCCAGCCAGGGATGCAGTGGCCCCAGCCAATGTTCAGTGGGGTGATTGGCGACGACCCATGTGGCCGCCGCGTGCCGTTGCGCCAGCAGGTCGGCGGTGAACAGGTTGTCGCTCAAGTGGCTGCCGGGTGGGGTTTGCAGCACGCAGACTTGTTGAGCCACACCCCGTTGCCGGTAAAGGCAACTGAGACCTCGCGCCTCAGGTACCGCCAGCACGCAATCGTCAGGCAATTGCTGCCAATACCGTTGGGCCACGGCCGTCAACAATGGCGTGCATGTCACCAGCGGCAGGTGCTGTTGCTTGAACAACTCCCGCAGGTCTTGCAGCAAATTCCGTGGCGTCGCGACCGCCAGGCGTTCATCTCCAAAGGTGCTGTTGGCGACTTGCACTTGCCACTGTCCGGGGTCGATGCCTGCCTGTTGGTTGAAGGTCACTTCGGCCAAGCCTTGCCAGTCGGCCTGGCTGTACAAACCGGTTTGCCACGCCAGCATCAGGTAGTGCACATGGGGGAAGCCCAGCAGCACCGTGGCCCGGTCCAGAAACCCGATGCGGCCGCGCGGCGCCTGTTCCAGCCGTTCGGCACAGGCGGCCAATGGTTCGCCAGCCTGTTGCGCACGCCATACTGCTGCACCGCGCCAGCGCGGCCGTGCAGCCCATTCGGCGCCGTCGCTGTGCAGCCACACCACATGCTCAATAAAGGGAAATGACACGGTGGATCTCCTTGAGCGTGGTGTCGCCGTGGGCGGCGTGGGCCAGGGCGATGTCGCGGATAAACACGTGGCCGGCTTCACGGGCCAGTTCGCGCAGGGTGGAGGCCGAACTGCGGTTGAGCAGGCCCTCCTTGATGCTGTCGGTCAGTGTCAGCACTTCGGCCAGGGCGAGTCGGCCGCGATAGCCGGTGTGACGGCAGGCCTCGCAGCCTTTGCCCACGCGGTAGTGACCCTGTTGGAGTTGAGCCTCGGCGAGTTGGGCGAGCTGGGTGATCTCGGGGTCGGGGGCGGCATCCGTGCCGCAGTCCGGGCAGATGCGCCGCACCAGGCGCTGGGCGACCACGCCGTTAAGGGCTTCGACAAAGCTGGCCGGGTCCACGTCCATGTAGGTGAAGCGCTCCAGCACACTGAACGCGCTGTTGGCGTGCACCGACGACAGCACCAGGTGCCCGGTCAACGCTGCCTGCACCGCAATGCCGGCCGTTTCACCGTCGCGTATTTCCCCCACCAGGATGGTGTCCGGGTCGTGGCGCAGGATCGAGCGCAGGCCACGGGCAAAGGTCAGGCCCTTCTTGTCGTTCACCGGGATTTGCAGGACCCCGGGCAGTTCGTATTCCACCGGGTCTTCGATGGTGATGATCTTTTTCTCGCCGGTATTGGTCTCCGACAGGGCGGCATACAGCGTGGTGGATTTGCCGCTGCCGGTGGGGCCGGTCACCAGCAACATGCCATAGGGTTCGCCGGCCAACACACGGATGCGCGCGATGGTCTCGGCGTTCAACCCCAGGGTTTCCAGGCTCAGGGACTCGCCGCGCTGGGACTTGTCGAGAATCCGCAGCACCGCATCCTCACCGTGGATGCTGGGCATGATCGACACGCGAAAGTCCACTTCGCGACCCTGGATTTTCATCTTGAAACGCCCGTCCTGGGGCACCCGCCGCTCGCCGATATCCAGCTCCGACAACACCTTGATCCGCGACAGTGCCTGCTCGGCCATGTCCATGCCGCTGGCCTGGCCCATCTGCTGCAACACGCCGTCGATGCGGTACTTGATCACCAAGCCCTGGGGCGTGGTTTCCACATGGACATCGCTGGCGCGGCTTTGCAGGGCATCGAACAGCATGGAGTTGACCAGGCGCACCACCGGGTTGTCGTCGCGGGCGATGCTGCTCAGGGAAATTTCCTGGGCGGCCTGGCCGACGCGGGCATGCTCGTCGTCCTCACCGAAAGGTTGCATCACCCGTTGGCTGGCTTCGGCCAGGCTCAACTGGGCCTTGACCGCGCCGGGCAGGCTCATGGCCAGGGGCAGTTGACGCAAGGTTTTCGAGGATTGCAGCCAGTGCCGGCTGGCCAGGGTGAAAGGGTCTCCCAGTACCAGGCACGGCTGGCCGTGGTTATCCACCGGCAGCACGTTATGGATCAGCGCCTGGGGCAGTGCCAGCAGGTCGAAGCGCCAGTGTTCACTGAGGTTTTCCGGGGGGATGGCAAGCAGGCCCAGGGGCTGGGCGATCGTGCTTAATTGGTCGGGCGCCTTCTCCAGCACCTCCAGCAGGTAATTGGACAAGCTCAGCCCGCGTTGCTCTGCAAGGGCCTGCCATTGCCGTGTCTGTTCGCTCATCGCACTACCCCTGGATGGAGCCCGCCAGTTCGAAAATCGGCATGTACAACATGAATACGATCAGGCCGATCAGCCCGCCCACCACCAGCATCAACAAGGGCTCGAAGACTTTGCTGAACAGCTCGATGGCACGCTCCAGCGCTTCATCGTGGAACTGCGCGATGCGCTCGCACATCGCCGCCAGCTCGCCGCTTTGTTCACCCACGCGTAGCAGGCGTTCGGCGACGGCGGTGGTCAATCGATGGCGGGCGAGGGCAGTGGACAGTGGCTGGCCGGCCTGGATGTCGGTCATGGCCTGGCGCAGGTCCGCCTGGTGTTCCACGGGCAGCAGCGCACCGGACAGCTCCACCGCAGTAACCACCGGCATGCCGCCCATCAGCAACATGCCGGCGGTGCGATAAAAGCGCGCGAGGATAAACAGCGTGCGCTGGGCGCCCAGGCTGGGGATCTTCCAGAACAGCTGGGCGATGCGGCGCTTGAAGCCGGCGCTGCGCAACAACAGCACCAGCGCGGCAATCGCCAGCACCAGGCCAAGCAACAACTCCATGCCGTGCGCGTCTACCAGTGCGCCCCACCACACCATAAAGCGTGCCGTGGCCGGCAGGTCGGCCACGGCGTCGAACACCGAGGCAAAGCGCGGGATCACGAAGAACAGCAGGAACAGCAGGATCAACGCGCCGACGCTGAGTACCACCAAGGGGTACATCAGGGCGCCGCTGACGCGCTTCTTCACGGTTGCCAGGTGGGCTTCAAAATGATGGTAACGGCGCAGGGCCACGGCCAATTGGCCGCTGTGTTCCGAGGACGCCACCGTGGCAATCAACAGCGGCGGGAAGGTCTGCGGCTTGAGCAGCATCGCCCTGGACAGCGAGTTGCCCTCATACATCGAGGCGAGCAGCTCGCTCATGACCTGCCGGTTGATGCCGGCGGGCGCCTTGTCGCGCAGGGTCTCCACGGCTTCCACCAGCACCAGGCCGGCATCGAGCAGGACTACCAGCTCCTGGATAAACAGGCCGAGGGCGAACGTACTGCGGCGGCTGGGGAGTTTGAGTGGGCGGCGGGCTTTCAGCGAGATGACCTGGGCGCCGTCGGCCTGCAGTTGCTGGCGCGCCTGGGCGACGTCAACGGCTTGCAGGCGCAGGGTCTGCACATGGCCGTCACGGATGATGCGCACGTCAAAGTCGGTCATGGCATTTGCCCCGCCCGTTGTTGGCGCTGTTGCAACAACACCGCGTAGTAACGCCACACCGCCAGGGCGTAGCGTGAGCGCCGTGCTTCCCGGTCCGGCTTGGCCCCGGCGTTATAGGCGCCCACGGCCTGCCAGCCATAACCCTGCTCGCGGATAAACCCGGCAAGAATCCACGCGCCCACCATGACGCTGGTGCAGGGCTGGGTGGTCAGGTGCTGCTCGGTGATACCGAACCGGGCCAGTGCGGGCAAGTGGCGGCTGTTGATTTGCATCAGGCCGATATCCTGGCTGCCATCGCTGTTGAGGTTGCGTGCGCTGGGGTTGAGGCCGGATTCGACCTTGGCGATGGCGTACAGCAACAGCGGGTCGACGTGGTAGCGGCTGGCTGCCAGTTGCCAGCAGTTGGCCTGTGCGGTACCCGTGAGGCACAGCAGTATCAGGACCCGCCGCAGCGTGTGCATGTCACAGGCCGTACACAATGTCGGCGTAGGTATTCACCCCGCCGGCCTTGCCGTCACGACCCAGGCAGATGATCTCCGCATCGTTGGGCGGTGTGCCGGGGTTCTTGTAGAGATACGGGTTGCCCCAAGGGTCTGGCGGCAGCGTCTTCACATAGGGGCCCTGCCAATGGCTGGCGGTGGCGGGCCGGGTGGTGAGGGCGTCGAGGCCGAGGGTTTCGTCGGGGTAGTTGCCGTTGTCCAGGCGGTACTGGTTCAAGGCATCGGCAAGGGCTTTCATCTGGCCCTGGGCGGTTTGTACCTTGGCCAGTTCCAGGCGGTCGAACATCTTCGGGCCGACGTAGCCGGCGAGCAGGGCGATGATCAGCAGGACGACCAGCAGTTCCAGCAAGGTGAAGGCACGCTGGGGGCTGTGGATAAATGAGTGAATACGCATGGAAATACCCTGTTGGGAGTGCCAAGGTACGGCGGTTGTGTATAACTCTCCCGGCCCGCTGTGAAGCGGGCACCGCCGGTAGGACTGCGTTAGAACCTTTTCAATTCAAGTACATCTTCAACTGTAGCGTTGCTCGATATAAGGCGCCGTGAGGCGCCCTATAACGTTTGGCTCTTATGTTTATCCAGTAACTGAATATGCGTTCGAGCGGGTCATCGAACTTCGTCCCAGGCCTGGTCCCACGCTGTGCCCGTGCCGGGGGCATACGCCCATGCGGCGCCTGCACACCATGGGGTGTAGGGGTGAGGTTTGCATTTATAGTTTTTGCCGTTATTGGTCACGATGTCGCCGGCGTTGTACGCAGTGCCTTCTTTGTAGGCCGGATAGTCCCCGCCGCCACTGGAAGGGGTCACGGTAAAGGTCTGCCGCGCCAGGCCGGTCTTGCCATTCTGCTCGTCCCGTACCAGCAATCGCACCTCGTGCTGCGTCGGCTGAGGAACGTTAACCGCCACACCGCTTACAGTCATCTGGTTGTAGGGCCGGTTCATTCCGATAACAGTCCAGCTGTAGAGCAATGGACCGTTGTGCCCCACGGACTGACTGGCGCTGAAGGTAAACGGCCGGCCGGATTGCATGGTGGTGGGCCCGGTTATTTTCGCGACAGGCGCCGTAGGGTTTGTCGGGGTTTCGCTGCCAGGGATGATCGCCATTGCACGGCTGTAACCCTTCGCCAATGTGTAAACCGAGTTGGCGCTGGCATCGCTGGTATTGAATACAATATTGCCGGTTTTTTTCTCTCCTACCTTGGCAATGCTTGGGTTGATCTGATTCGCCAATTGCTGGCCCCATATGTTCGGGTCGAGGTTGCTCGCGGTAATGGGCAGGGTAATGTCCACCACTTCCCTGGCCGCCGGTGTGTTGTCGAGGATGCGGAAGTGGACTGAGTCACCCGGTTTGAGGGTCTCCATGACCTGATCGATGAATTGGCCGATATCGACCCACTGCTCCGGGATTCCGGCACCGACGATGTTGATGTCACTGCAGTTATAGAACCCTTCACCCGCTGGATCGATACGCTGCCACTGCACGAACAGCGTGGCTTTGCCCGTTTGCCCCGATGGGATAGGTACAGCGAACTTGAAGTACCCCGTGGCCCCCGCAATGATGGGTGGATCATTGCCCCAGTCGGTTTGCGCGATCTGGAACGGCTGAGTGTGGATGAGTGTCAGGTCATTCCAGGTCAGCGGCGACCTGGTCGGGTCAAAGCCCGGGTTTGTGAGAAAGACCTTTGCGAAACTGGGCACGTGTGGCGCAGTGCCGATGATGCGCACATCCATCATGCCATTGGTGGGCGTAACGTCGGTGCGATGCCACTGGTCCGACACAATGTTCAGGCCATCTTTCTTGCTGTCAGCCGCCGAACAAAGTTTGCCATCGGGCACTTCTCGTTTGACGATTTCAGGGTCGTTGTAACCCGGTTGCCTGATCAAATGGGCCACTTCATTCCATTGCTGGCCTGGATACTGCTTACTCACTTTAGACAGGGCCGCGCACCCTGCATCACTGGGGCTGCCTGACCAGAAATCCGGGAGTGCCCTGCAATAGACCTGTCGTGCGACGGGCGTGTCCACCGCACCGTGGGCCATGACCAGCGTCGGTGCCAACAAGACCGCCGCCAACAACCATTTCATTAAGCGCTGTAAGTTACTCATGCTTGATCCACCTCAATTCAGATAAACAAGTTCCGAACGGCTGGAACGATCAATGTGCTTATTCAATCGGCATCATTTGCTCAGTTGATCTCCCTTGGGAGCGATGCGGGTTGCAGGGTTGTTCTGCCCAGGGCCAAACAGAAACACCCACCCTTGATAACTGCCTTGTCCTGTAAAACTCTGGTTGATGACTGAAAAGTTGCCTTGTTTGAACGGTGTGCCCTTTGCCGTGCTGAACACACCCATGATGCTTTCGCCGGGCCCGGCCACCACGCCCCACTCGGCGTCGCCGGTCAGCGGGTCGGTATAGGCGCGGCGCAGATAGCGCTGGGGGGTGGGCTGGCGACGGTCGAGCAGCAGGTCTTCGAGGGACCTGGGGTAGGTATTGCCGGCGGCGTAGTACAGGCCGATCGCCCGGCGGATTTCATTGCCCCGCGCCAGCAGTTCCAGCTCGCGTTCGCGCTGCAGCACGCTGGACCACAGGGTGCCGACTTCCATCAGCATCACGGCCACCACCGCCACTGTCACCAACATGCCCATGAACACCGAGCCCTGCTGGCTGTGCTTACCAGTCGGCATAAGCGTTCCCGTTCGTGTCGGTCCCCGTGGCACCGCTGCGTACATCGCCCAGGCCTTGTTCGTCCGAAGGTTGCAGTTGCCAGGTATCACGCCTGCCGGTCAGCGGGTCCATGGGGATCTCGCGCAGGTAGCGGCGGTCGACCAGGGCTTGCAGGGACTCGGGGTTGGCGCCGTGGTCCTCGCGGTATTGGTCCAGGGCCTGGCGAATGGAAGACAGGTTGTGGCGCAGCACGGTTTCCTGGGCCTTGGTGTGCTGGCGGAAGTACTGCGGGGTGACCAGGGTCATGAGGGTGGCGATGATCGCCATGACCACCAGCAACTCAATCAGGGTAAAGCCCCGATCACCATTGGCTGTATGACGTTCCATTCAAGCTCTCCCGGGTGCTTCGGGATGAAACGTCGAATACATCTTCTCCCTCTTGTGGGTTATCCGCAGTGCTCTTGTAGCTGCGCAGTTGCCAGGTTTCTGCGGGCGCACGTTCAGGGCACTCGCACACGGGATCGCGGGGAATGCGTCGCAGGAAATAGAGTTTGTTGCCCTGAAGGTTGGTCTTGTCCGTCACCCCCTCGACCAATACGTGCAGGGAGGGTGGATAACCGCTGTCAGTGATGCTCTTTTCAATGCGGCCATCGTCACTGGCGTCTTTGTAGGCATCGATCGCACGCCGGATTTCCCGCAGCGAGCGTTGCAGGTCCAGTTCTCGATCACGTTTACCCATCAATGCTGTCAGCGGATAAGCCACTGTCGCAAGCGTGGCCAGCAGGGCCAGCGTCAGTAGTAATTCAATCAGCGTAAAACCTTTGGCGCAGTGATGGCTGGGTTTGCCCTGCCACATCACCGTTCTTCCTCCCGATCAGGCTGCCAAGGACTTCCGCGTTAACCCAGGCCATGGAATTGACTGCAAGGATGAGTGTAGATGCTGGGTGTTTTTTGTACAGGTTGTGGGTTTACCCACAAACGCTGTGAGCGTAGCTGTGGATAAGATGTTCGTGAGTCTCCACAACCCCCGTAAATCAACGTCTGTAAGCCGTTGTACGAAAAATAACCAAGCTAAGTCACGGTTTTTAGGTGCTTTTTCGTGTGGATAAGGTTGAAGGGGTGTTCGGACTTGCCCCCAAAGTCTGTTGGCGCTTCTGTGGATAAGATGTTTGCTATCCGCTACAGGCCTTATGAATAGAGGCTTTCCGTCGTCTGGTTGTTTATTGATCAAATTGCCGTTAAACCCCAGGAATATAGCTGAAACCCTTGGTATATGAAGGTTTGACGCGGTTTTCCACAGCGCTGCCGAAGTTGCCCCCAAAGTCTGTTGGCGGTTCTGTGGGTAAGGTGTTTGCGTACCGCTACAGGTCACGTTCTACGTGGCTTTTAGGGTTTTGATCAATAAATGATCAATATGCCGCTGGAACCGTCAACTTGAATAAGTCACGGATTTTCTTCAATTAATTTTGATGGGATAGCGCAGTTGCCCACAATTGCTGTGGGTGGCTTTGTGGATAAGTTGTTGGGTAAAGGCTGGAGGGCAGGCTGGCAGTGGTCTGCGAGACAGTCGATCAAATATTAAGCAGTGTGAGGTTCAAGTGTGGGAGGGGGCAAGCCCCCTCCCACAGTTTTGAGCTGTGGGTATCGGTTACTCGTGCGCAGCCACGCCTTTCAGGTAAGGCGCCGGCGCTGCGCCGAGGTTGTTCAACATGCGCTCGCTGTACCAGTCCACGAAGTTCACCACGCCGAACTCATAGGTCTTGGAGTACGGGCCAGGCTGGTAGGCGGTGGAGTTGATCCCGCGCTGGTTCTCTTCGGCCAGGCGACGGTCCTGGTCGTTGGTGGCGTCCCATACCTGGCGCATGCGCTCCACGTCGTAGTCCACGCCTTCCACGGCGTCCTTGTGCACCAGCCACTTGGTGGTCACCATGGTTTCCTGGGCGCTGATCGGCCACACCGTGAACACGATGATGTGATCGCCCATGCAGTGGTTCCAGGAATGCGGCAGGTGCAGGATGCGCATCGAGCCGAGGTCGGGGTTCTTGATGCGGCCCATCAGCTTGGCGCAGCCCTGCTTGCCGTCCAGGGTCATCGACACGGTGCCCTTGAGCAGCGGCATGCGCACGATACGGTTACGCAGGCCGAAGCTGGCGTGGGCGTAAGGGATCTTCTCGGCATCCCAGGCAGCGGCCGAAGCGGCGACATGGTCCTTGAAGGCCTGGTCGGCGCGTGGGTCGGTGACGTCGTCCCATTCCAGCAGGGTTTTCAACAGCTCGGGGTGCGACGCATTGCAGTGGTAGCACTCGCGGTTGTTTTCCAGCACCAGCTTCCAGTTGGCCTTTTCCATCAAGGTGGTTTGCACCGCCACCTTGGTGTTCTCCATGTCGTAGGGTTCCATGTAGTGGTTCAGCGTCGACAGGAAATCATCGATGGCCGGCGGGTTCTCGGCCAGGCTGATGAAGATGTAGCCGCCGGCGGTCTTCACGTTCACCGGCTTGAGGCCGTATTGCTTCATGTCGAAATCGGCGCCCATCTCGGTGCCGGCGAACAGCAGGCGACCGTCCAGCTCGTAGGTCCACTGGTGGTAGTGGCACACCAGCTTGGCAACCTTGCCCTTGTCGCTGGTGCACAGGCGCGAGCCACGGTGGCGACACACGTTATGGAACGCATGCACCACGCCTTCGGCGCCACGGATCACGATGATCGGGTTCTTGCCCACTTGCAGGGTCAGGTAGTTGCCCTTGCTGGGGATCTCGCAGGTCATGCCGGCGATCAACCACTCTTTCTGGAAGATCTCCTGCATGTCGATATCAAACAGCCGCTCATCAGAGTAGAACGGCTGCGGCAGCGAAAACGTGCGCTCGCGCTCTTGCAGCATTTGCGCGGTGGCCTTGCGTGCGGGTTCCAGCGGATCGCCCAAGCTTAAGGTTGCGGTGACGTCCATCGTGTGTGTCCTCATGGCCATTCTGTGTGGCCGACGAATAGTGGCTGATCAGGTTTGCAGCAAGGCGTAAAGAAAACGTCGTTGTTGGGAGCGAGTGTGGGGCTGCTGATGCGCCGAACCTTATCCATGAGCGACATGGCCCACTCTGTTCCCGACGCGCAACCCCCGTGGCATGGGGGCTGGTCGCGATAAGTATGTGAATGTCGCAGATAGGTAAATGGGCGGTTCCCGCGTTACGCAGAATCGCCACCATAAGGCCGACGTCGGCGGTGGAGAACAACATGTCCAATAATTTCCTGAATCCGGTAACCACCCAGACCTGGGCCAATGGTCGGCACATCGTCCGTTGCGTCAAAGTCATCCAGGAAACCTGGGATGTGCGCACCTTCTGCTTTATGGCCGACCAGCCGATCCTGTTCTTTTTCAAGCCGGGGCAGTTCGTCACCCTGGAGCTGGAAATCGACGGCCAGCCGATCATGCGCTCGTACACCATTTCCAGTTCGCCGTCGGTGCCCTACAGCTTCTCGGTGACCATCAAGCGTGTGCCGGGCGGCAAGGTGTCCAACTGGCTGCACGACACCCTGCATGAAGGCCAGGAATTGGCGGTGCACGGGCCGGTCGGGCTGTTCAATGCCATCGACTTCCCCAGCCCGAAAGTGCTGTACCTCAGTGGCGGCGTGGGGATCACGCCGGTGATGTCCATGGCCCGCTGGTTCTACGACACCAACGCCAACGTCGACATGACGTTTATCCACAGTGCCCGCTCGCCCAAGGACATCATCTACCACCGCGAGCTGGAGCATATGGCGTCGCGGATCGACAACTTCAGCCTGCACCTGATCTGTGAGAAGCACGGCCTGGGTGAGCCCTGGGCGGGTTATCGCGGTTACCTGAACCACAAGATGCTCGAACTGATGGTGCCCGACTTCCTTGAGCGCGAAGTGTTCTGCTGCGGCCCGACGCCCTACATGAATGCGGTGAAACGCCTGTTGGAAGTCGCCGGTTTCGACATGGCGCGCTACCACGAGGAATCCTTCGGCGCCACGCCGCCGGAAGCCCGCGCCGACGCGGTGGAGCAGGCCGAGCAAGCGGCGGATGCGCCGGAAATCGATCTGGCGGATCTGCACCAGGTGGAGTTCATCGCCTCAGGCAAGAGCATTCGCGTCGCACCTGGCGAGACCGTCCACGCAGCGGCGGCCAAGCTTGGGCTGTTGATTCCGAAAGCCTGCGGCATGGGGATTTGCGGAACGTGCAAGGTGATGAAGCTGGGCGGTGAGGTCGAGATGGACCACAACGGCGGGATTACCGAGGAAGACGAAGCCGAAGGCTACATCCTGTCGTGCTGCAGCGTACCGAAGGGCGATGTGCGCATCGAGTTCTGATTGCTCGAGCAGGCACAACACAATCCAAATGTGGGAGGGGGCTTGCTCCCTCCCACATTTGTTTTATGTACATCAGTGAGTCATTGTCAGGCGCCCATGACTTCGCGGATGTCTGCGGCCAATTCCCGTACTCGCTCTTCGTCGGTATCCCACGCGCACATGAACCGCGCCCCGCCTTTGCCGATGAAGGTATAGAAGCGCCAGCCCTTGGCCGTCAGCGCGGCAATCGCCGGTTCCGACAGTTGCAGGAACACGCCGTTGGCCTGCACCGGGAACATCAACTCCACACCGGGAATATCCGCCACCAGGCTGCTGAGCAATTGTGCGCAGTGGTTGGCGTGGCGCGCATGTTTGAGCCAGGCGTCGTTTTCCAGCAAGCCCACCCAGGGGGCGGAGAGGAAACGCATTTTCGAGGCCAGTTGGCCGGCCTGTTTGCAGCGGTAGTCGAAATCTTCGGCCAGCTTGTGGTTGAAGAACAGGATGGCCTCACCCACGGCCATGCCGTTCTTGGTGCCGCCAAAGCACAATACGTCCACTCCGGCTTTCCAGGTCAGGTCGGCGGGTGAGCAGCCGAGGAACGCACAGGCGTTGGAAAAACGTGCGCCGTCCATGTGCAGGTTCAGCCCCAGTTCCTTGCAGGTCGCACTGATGGCGCGGATTTCTTCCGGGGTGTAGACGCTGCCGACTTCGGTGGCTTGGGTCAGGGTCACTACGCGGGGTTTGGGGTAGTGGATGTCCTGGCGCTTGAGGGCGATCTCGCGGATCGATTCCGGGGTCAGCTTGCCGTTTTCGGTGCGGGCGGTGAGCAGCTTGGAGCCGTTGGAGAAAAACTCCGGCGCGCCGCATTCGTCGGTTTCGACGTGGGCGGTTTCCGAGCAAATCACGCTATGGTAGCTCTGGCACAAGGAGGACAGCGCCAGGGAGTTAGCGGCCGTTCCGTTGAAGGCGAAGAACACTTCGCAGTCGGTTTCGAACAGGTTGCGGAAACCGTCGGCGGCGCGGTGGGTCCATTCATCATCACCGTAGGCACGTTGATGACCCTGGTTGGCTTGTTCCATGGCGGCCCAGGCTTCGGGGCAAATGCCCGAATAGTTGTCACTGGCGAATTGTTGGCTCTTGTCGGTCATGGCCCATTCCTGTGGTCGATGTTGGTGCGCACTGTAACCAAGAAGGTTGGCGCTGCGCACGCACTGTAAATGCAAAGTCACTGGGGAATTATGCACGGTTCTGAAACGATGCCTGTCGGACGCGTCCGTGATGGCGCTTTGGATTTGCTCAAGTGGCTGGCGCTGCTGAGCATGGTGCTCGACCACCTGCGTTATGTCGGTTTGAGCCTCGATGGCCTGTATGTGCCGGGGCGCCTGGCGTTCCCGTGGTTTTGCCTGGCGATTGCGGCGAACCTGCACCGGGCCCGAAATGCGCCGGTGACCGGGCAATGGCGCTACCTGGGCTGGCTGTTGCTGTTCAGCGTGATCAGCGAAGTGCCGTATCGGCTGTTTATCGAGGATGCCGATACGTTGAACGTGCTGCCCACCTTGGCGTTGGGGCTGCTGGTTGCCCGAGGATGGCAGCAGAAGGCGTTTGTTGATCGAGGATTGGCGTTGATCGCCGTCACGATAGCGGCGGTATTTTCGTCGCACTTAATGTTCGGTTTCTTTGGTGTGTTGCTGCCAGTGGCGATGTTGCTGGTGTTTCGCCGGCCTTGGTACTTCAGTGTGTTGCCAGGATCGGTCTGCGTGGCCGCCAACCAATGGCAGATCCTGCTCAATAGCGCCACGCCGGTGGCGCACCTGGGATTGGTCGCGTGTCTGATCGCGCCATTGGCGGGCCTGGTCTTATTGCGACATGCCCATAGCACCTCGCCGCCAGCAATGCGCCGCTGGGCCTACGCCCTTTATCCGCTGCACTTCCTCCTGCTGCTGCTCCTGCGCCACATCATCGCCTGACACACCGCTGTCGGGAGCAAGCCCCCTCCCACATTTGTTTCGTGTTGTTCCGGCAATGTCGTAAACGCACCTTTGCGTGGCGTGCGCAGGCATTTGACCTGTCTGCGCCAGCCCTACCATCGCATCAAAGGGCCCTGCACGGGCCTCAACAATACGAAAGGCTGGGAGAGACGCGATGTTCAGCAAACAAGACCAGATCCAGGGATATGACGACGCACTGCTGGCGGCCATGAACGCCGAGGAGCAGCGTCAGGAAGATCATATCGAGCTGATCGCGTCGGAGAACTACACCAGCAAGCGTGTGATGGAAGCCCAGGGCAGCGGCCTCACCAACAAATACGCCGAAGGCTACCCGGGCAAGCGCTACTACGGTGGCTGCGAGCACGTGGACAAGGTCGAAGCCCTGGCCATCGAACGCGCCAAGCAGCTGTTCGGCGCCGATTACGCCAACGTACAGCCACACTCCGGTTCGTCCGCCAACAGCGCCGTGTACCTGGCGCTGATCAATGCGGGCGACACCATCCTGGGCATGAGCCTGGCCCACGGCGGTCACTTGACCCACGGCGCCAAGGTGTCGTCCTCGGGCAAGCTGTACAACGCGGTGCAGTACGGCATCAACACCGATACCGGCCTGATCGACTACGACGAAGTCGAGCGCCTGGCGGTGGAGCACAAGCCGAAAATGGTCGTGGCCGGTTTCTCCGCCTACTCCAAGACCCTGGATTTCCCACGCTTTCGCGCTATCGCTGACAAAGTAGGCGCGCTGCTGTTCGTCGACATGGCCCACGTCGCCGGCCTGGTCGCTGCCGGCCTGTACCCGAACCCGCTGCCGTACGCCGATGTGGTCACCACCACCACCCACAAGACCCTGCGCGGTCCCCGTGGCGGTCTGATCCTGGCCAAGGCCAACGAAGAAATTGAAAAGAAACTCAACGCCGCCGTCTTCCCCGGCGCCCAGGGCGGTCCGCTGATGCATGTGATCGCCGGCAAGGCGGTGTGCTTCAAGGAAGCGCTGGAGCCTGGCTTCAAGGCGTACCAGCAGCAAGTGATCGACAACGCCCAGGCCATGGCCAGCGTGTTTATCAAACGCGGCTACGATGTAGTGTCCGGCGGCACCGATAACCACCTGTTCCTGGTCAGCCTGATCCGTCAGGGCCTCACCGGCAAAGAGGCGGATGCCGCCCTCGGTCGCGCCCACATCACCGTCAACAAGAACGCCGTGCCGAATGACCCGCAGTCGCCATTCGTGACCTCGGGCCTGCGCATCGGCACCCCGGCGGTGACCACGCGCGGTTTCAAGGTGCCGCAGTGCATCGAGCTGGCCGGTTGGATCTGCGACATCCTCGACAACCTTGGCGATGCCGACGTCGAGGCCAACGTGGCCAAGCACGTGTCTGCCCTGTGCGCTGATTTCCCGGTTTATCGCTGAGCGCGGTTTTGGAGTAATGACTATGCAACGCTACTCGGGCTTCGGCCTCTTCAAGCACTCCCTCAGCCACCACGAAAACTGGCAGAAGATGTGGCGCACGCCGACCCCCAAGAAGGTCTACGACGTGGTTATCGTCGGCGGCGGCGGGCATGGTCTGGCGACCGCCTACTACCTGGCGAAAGAGCACGGCATCACCAACGTGGCCGTGGTCGAGAAAGGCTGGCTGGGCGGCGGTAACACCGCGCGCAACACCACCATCGTGCGTTCCAACTACCTGTGGGACGAGTCGGCGCACCTGTACGAACACGCGATGAAACTGTGGGAAGGCCTGTCCCAGGACCTGAACTACAACGTGATGTTCTCCCAGCGTGGCGTCTACAACCTGTGCCACACCCTGCAGGACATCCGTGATTCCGAGCGTCGTGTCAGCGCCAACCGCCTTAACGGCGTGGATGGCGAGCTGCTGAATGCCAAGCAAGTAGCCGACGAGATTCCGTACCTGGATTGCTCGAAAAACACCCGCTACCCGGTGCTCGGCGCCACCGTGCAACGTCGCGGCGGCGTAGCCCGTCACGATGCCGTGGCCTGGGGCTTTGCCCGCGCCGCCGACGCACTCGGCGTGGACCTGATCCAGCAGACCGAAGTGATCGGCTTCCGCAAGGAAAACGGCGTGTGCATCGGTGTGGAAACCAACAAGGGTTTTATCGGCGCCAAGCGCGTCGGTGTGGTGACCGCCGGTAACTCCGGGCACATGGCATCCCTGGCGGGCTTCCGCCTGCCGATCGAATCCCACCCGCTGCAAGCACTGGTGTCGGAGCCGATCAAGCCGATTATCGACAGCGTGATCATGTCCAACGCCGTGCACGGTTACATCAGCCAGTCCGACAAGGGCGACCTGGTGATCGGCGCCGGTATCGACGGCTACAACGGCTACGGCCAGCGCGGCTCGTACCCGGTGATCGAACACACCATCCAGGCCATCGTCGAGATGTTCCCGGTGCTGTCGCGGGTGCGCATGAACCGTCAGTGGGGCGGCATCGTCGACACCACGCCGGATGCGTGCCCGATCATCTCCAAGACCCCGGTACCGAACATGTTCTTCAACTGCGGCTGGGGCACCGGTGGCTTCAAGGCCACGCCGGGCTCAGGCAACGTATTTGCCGCCAGCCTCGCCAAGGGTGAAATGCACCCATTGGCGGCGCCTTTCTCCATCGACCGTTTCCACAACGGTGCGTTGATCGATGAACACGGCGCTGCGGCCGTCGCCCACTAACAGGAGAAATTCCCTATGTTGCATATCTTCTGTCCTCACTGTGGCGAACTGCGCTCCGAAGAGGAATTCCACGCGTCCGGCCAAGCGCACATCCCGCGCCCGCTGGACCCGAATGCCTGCACCGATGAAGAGTGGGGCGACTACATGTTCTTCCGCGACAACCCCCGTGGCCTGCACCACGAACTGTGGATTCACGCTGCCGGTTGCCGCCAGTACTTCAACGCGACCCGCGACACCGTGACCTACGAAATTCTTGAAACCTACAAGATCGGTGAGAAGCCTCAGTTCACCGCCAAGGCCTCTGGAGAGAAGGTATGAGCCAGATCAATCGCCTGTCCAACGGTGGCCGGATCGACCGTAACAAAGTCCTGACCTTCAGCTTCAACGGCCAGAGCTACAAAGGCTTCGAGGGCGACACCCTGGCCGCCGCTTTGCTGGCCAACGGCGTCGACATTATCGGCCGCAGCTTCAAGTACTCGCGCCCACGGGGCATCTTCGCCGCCGGTGCCGAAGAGCCGAACGCCGTGCTGCAGATCGGCGCTACCGAAGCCACGCAAATCCCTAACGTACGCGCCACGCAACAGGCGCTGTACCAGGGCCTGGTCGCCACCAGCACCAACGGCTGGCCGAGCGTCAACAACGACATGATGGGCATCCTCGGCAAGGTCGGCGGCAAGCTGATGCCACCGGGCTTCTACTACAAAACCTTCATGTACCCGCAATCGTTCTGGATGACCTACGAGAAGTACATCCGCAAGGCCGCCGGCCTGGGTCGCTCGCCGACCGAGAACGATCCGGACACCTACGACAACTTCAACCGTCACTGCGACGTGCTGGTGGTCGGCGCCGGCCCCGCCGGCCTGGCTGCCGCATTGGCCGCCGCCCGCAGCGGCGCGCGCGTGATCATCGCCGATGAGCAGGAGGAGTTCGGTGGTTCGCTGCTCGACTCCCGCGAAAGCCTCGACGGCAAGCCGGCCACCGAATGGGTTGCCAGCGTTATCGCCGAATTGAAAGCCCTGCCGGACGTGGTGCTGCTGCCCCGCGCCACGGTCAACGGCTACCACGACCATAACTTCCTGACCATCCACGAGCGCCTTACCGACCACCTCGGTGACCGTGCGCCGATTGGCGTGGTGCGCCAGCGTATCCACCGTGTACGTGCCAAGCGCGTGGTCCTGGCCACCGGTGCGTGCGAGCGTCCGCTGGTGTACGGCAACAACGACGTGCCGGGCAATATGCTGGCCGGTGCGGTCTCCACTTACGTGCGCCGCTACGGCGTGGCACCGGGCAAGAAACTGGTGCTGTCGACCAACAACGACCACGCCTACCGCGTGGCATTGGACTGGCTGGATGCGGGCCTGCAAGTGGTGGCAGTGGCCGATGTGCGCCACAACCCACGCGGTGCACTGGTTGAAGAAGCCCGCGCCAAAGGTATTCGGATCCTCACCGGCAGCGCCGTGATCGAGGCCCGTGGCACCAAGCGCGTGACCGCTGCGCGTATCGCCGCGATCGACGTCAAGGCGCATAAAGTCACCAGCCCCGGCGAATGGCTGGACTGCGACCTGGTGGCCAGCTCCGGCGGCTACAGCCCGGTGGTTCACCTGGCCTCGCACCTGGGCGGCAAGCCGACCTGGCGCGAAGACATCCTCGGCTTTGTACCGGGTGAAGCCCCGCAGAAACGCGTGTGCGTCGGTGGTATCAACGGCGTCTACGGCCTTGGCGACTCCCTGGCCGATGGTTTTGAAGGCGGCGTGCGCGCCGCCAGCGACGCCGGTTTTGCCCCGGTGGAAGGTACGCTGCCAAAAGCCTTGAGCCGTCTGGAAGAGCCGACCCTGGCGCTGTTCCAGGTGCCTCACGAGAAAGTGACCGCACGGGCGCCGAAGCAATTTGTCGACCTGCAAAACGACGTTACCGCCGCCGCCATCGAACTGGCCACCCGCGAAGGTTTCGAGTCGGTGGAACACGTCAAGCGCTACACCGCGCTGGGCTTCGGCACCGACCAGGGCAAGCTCGGTAACGTCAACGGCCTGGCGATTGCCGCGCGCTCGCTGAACGTGACCATTCCGCAGATGGGCACCACCATGTTCCGCCCCAACTACACGCCGGTGACCTTCGGCGCGGTGGCGGGCCGGCACTGTGGGCACATCTTCGAGCCGGTGCGCTACACCGCCCTGCAAGCCTGGCACGTGAAAAACGGCGCCGAGTTCGAAGACGTCGGCCAATGGAAACGTCCATGGTACTTCCCGCGCAACGGTGAAGACCTGCACGCCGCGGTGAAACGCGAATGCCTGGCCGTGCGCGACAGCGTCGGCCTGCTGGATGCGTCCACCCTCGGCAAGATCGATATCCAGGGCCCGGATGCCCGTGAGTTCCTCAACCGCATCTACACCAACGCCTGGACCAAGCTCGACGTGGGCAAGGCGCGCTACGGCCTGATGTGCAAGGAAGACGGCATGGTCTTCGACGACGGCGTTACCGCCTGTCTCGCCGACAACCACTTCCTGATGACCACCACCACCGGCGGCGCCGCCCGTGTGCTGCAGTGGCTGGAAATCTACCAACAGACCGAATGGCCGGACCTCAAGGTGTACTTCACCTCGGTCACCGACCATTGGGCGACCATGACCCTGTCCGGCCCCAACAGCCGCAAGCTGCTGGCGGAAGTCACCGACATCGACCTGGACAAGGACGGCTTCCCGTTCATGACCTGGAAAGAAGGTTTGGTGGGTGGCGTACCGGCGCGGGTGTTCCGTATCTCGTTTACCGGTGAGCTGTCGTACGAAGTCAACGTGCAGGCCGACTACGCCATGGGCGTGCTGGAGCAGATCGTCGCGGCCGGCAAGAAGTACAACCTGACCCCGTACGGCACCGAAACCATGCACGTACTGCGGGCCGAGAAGGGCTTCATCATCGTCGGCCAGGACACTGACGGCTCGATGACCCCGGACGACCTGAACATGGGCTGGTGCGTAGGCCGCACCAAACCATTCTCGTGGATCGGCTGGCGCGGCATGAACCGGGAAGACTGTGTGCGTGAAGAGCGCAAGCAACTGGTGGGCTTGAAGCCGATCGACCCGAACGTGTGGCTGCCGGAAGGCGCGCAACTGGTGTTCGATCCGAAGCAGACCATTCCGATGAAGATGGTGGGGCATGTCACCTCCAGCTACGCGCACAACTCCCTGGGTTATTCGTTTGCCATGGGCGTGGTCAAGGGCGGCTTGAAACGCATCGGTGAGCGGGTGTTCTCGCCCCAGGCGGATGGCAGCGTGATCGAGGCGGAGGTTGTGTCTTCGGTGTTCTTCGACCCTAAGGGTGATCGGCAGAACATCTGATAGACCCAGTCGCCTGCATCGGGGGCAAGCCCCCTCCCACAGGGGAATGCATTCCAAATGTGGGAGGGGGCTTGCCCCCGATGAGGCCAGAACAGTCACCCCAGAATTCAAGACAGGTGCTTTATGACAGCAGCCAATGTTTACCAACAACGCCCCACCTCCGGCGCCAAGGCCGAGTCGTCGCTGCACCATGCCGACCTCGCCAGCCTGGTCGGCAAGGGCCGCAAGAACGCCGGCGTGACCGTGCGCGAAAAGAAATTGCTTGGTCATCTCACGATCCGTGGCGACGGCCATGACGCGGCCTTCGCCGCCGGTGTGCACAAGGCCCTGGGCATCGAACTGCCCGGCGCCCTGCAGGTCATCGTCAAAGGCGAAACCAGCCTGCAATGGCTCGGCCCGGATGAGTGGTTGCTGATCGTGCCAGGCGGTGAGGAATTCGCCGCCGAACAAAACCTGCGCGCCGCCCTGGGTGACCTGCATATCCAGGTCGTCAACGTCAGCGGCGGCCAGCAGATCCTCGAACTCAGCGGCCCGAACGTGCGCGATGTGCTGATGAAGTCCACCAGCTACGACGTGCACCCCAACAACTTCCCGGTGGGCAAGGCGGTGGGCACGGTGTTCGCCAAGTCGCAACTGGTGATCCGCCATACCGCCGAAGACACCTGGGAACTGGTGATTCGTCGCAGCTTCTCGGATTACTGGTGGTTGTGGTTGCAGGATGCCTCGGCCGAATTTGGCCTGAGCGTTCAAGCCTGAGGAATGACCCATGAGCCGCGCACCCGATACATGGATTTTGACCGCCGACTGCCCCAGCGTGCTCGGCACGGTGGACGCGGTTACCCGCTATCTGTTCGAGCAGGGCTGCTACGTCACCGAGCACCATTCGTTCGATGACCGCCTCTCGGGCCGGTTTTTTATTCGCGTGGAATTCCGTCAGCCGGATGGCTTCGACGAGCAGGCGTTTCGCGATGGCCTGGCCTCGCGGGGTGAAGCCTTTGGCATGATCTTCGAGCTGACGGCGCCGAACTACCGGCCAAAAGTGGTGATCATGGTCTCCAAGGCCGATCACTGCCTCAACGACCTGCTGTACCGCCAGCGTATCGGGCAACTGTCGATGGACGTGGTCGCGGTGGTGTCCAACCATCCCGATCTCAAACCTTTGGCCGACTGGCATCAAATTCCCTACTACCATTTCCCCCTCGACCCTAACGACAAACCGTCCCAGGAGCGTCAGGTGTGGCAAGTGGTGGAAGAGACCGGCGCCGAACTGGTGATCCTTGCGCGCTACATGCAAGTGCTGTCGCCGGAGCTGTGCCGCAAGCTGGACGGCAAGGCCATCAATATCCACCACTCGTTGCTGCCGGGGTTCAAGGGCGCCAAGCCGTATCACCAGGCCTACAACAAGGGGGTGAAGCTGGTGGGGGCCACGGCGCATTACATCAACAACGACCTGGACGAGGGCCCGATCATCGCCCAGGGCGTGGAGGTGGTGGATCACAGTCACTATCCCGAGGATCTGATTGCCAAGGGACGGGACATCGAAGGGCTGACATTGGCCCGGGCGGTGGGGTATCACATTGAGCGGCGTGTGTTCTTGAATGCCAATAGGACTGTGGTGCTCTGACTGCCGCCATCGGGAGTAAGCCCCCGATGAGGCCCTGACAAACAACACAAGCAACAGCATCTGTACCCGAGCACTCAACGCGCTGCCCACCCAAAAGGGCAACGCAGTTCCATAAAAACAACAGCGAGGTGAAAGCATGTCTGGTAATCGTGGCGTCGTGTATCTCGGCAACGGCAAGGTCGAAGTACAGAAAATCGACTATCCCAAAATGCAGGACCCCCGTGGCAGGAAGATCGAGCACGGCGTCATCCTGCGCGTGGTCTCCACCAACATCTGCGGCTCCGACCAACACATGGTGCGCGGCCGCACCACCGCCCAGACCGGCCTGGTGCTCGGCCACGAGATCACCGGTGAAGTGATCGAGAAGGGCAGCGACGTCGAAAACCTGAAGATCGGCGACCTGGTTTCCGTGCCCTTCAACGTCGCCTGCGGCCGCTGCCGCTCGTGCAAGGAGCAACACACCGGCGTGTGCCTGACCGTCAACCCGGCCCGTGCCGGTGGCGCCTACGGCTATGTCGACATGGGCGACTGGACCGGCGGCCAGGCCGAGTACGTGCTGGTGCCGTACGCCGACTTCAACCTGCTGAAACTGCCGGACCGTGACAAGGCCATGGAGAAAATCCGTGACCTGACCTGCCTCTCCGACATTCTCCCCACCGGCTACCACGGCGCCGTCACTGCCGGCGTTGGCCCTGGCAGCACCGTGTACATCGCCGGTGCCGGCCCGGTCGGCCTGGCGGCTGCCGCGTCTGCACGCCTGCTGGGTGCCGCGGTGGTGATCATCGGCGACGTCAACTCCATCCGCCTAGCCCACGCCAAGGCCCAGGGTTTTGAAACCGTCGACCTGTCCACCGATACGCCGCTGCATGAACAGATCGCCGCGCTGCTCGGCGAGCCGGAAGTGGATTGCGCCGTCGACTGCGTGGGCTTTGAAGCACGCGGTCATGGCCACGACGGCGTCAAGGCCGAAGCCCCGGCCACAGTGCTCAACTCACTGATGGGCGTGGTGCGCGTGGCGGGCAAGATCGGTATCCCAGGCCTGTACGTCACCGAAGATCCGGGTGCCGTGGATGCCGCCGCAAAAATGGGCAGCCTGAGCATTCGCTTCGGCCTGGGCTGGGCCAAATCCCACAGCTTCCACACCGGCCAGACGCCGGTGATGAAGTACAACCGCCAACTGATGCAGGCGATCATGTGGGACCGCATCAACATTGCCGAGATCGTCGGTGTGCAGGTGATCAGCCTGGATGACGCGCCACGTGGGTATGGCGAGTTCGATGCGGGCGTGCCGAAGAAGTTTGTGATTGATCCGCATAAGTTGTTCAGCGCGGCATAAATCCCGGGCACAAGAAACCCAAATGTGGGAAGAGGCTTGCTCCCTCCCACATTTGGGTTTTCGTGTTTGGGATATCTACGGTTGGCCAACGCACTTGGTATACGGTCGTGCCCGTTGGCCGCTTACTCACTGATCCTCCTTTGCTTTCCGAGCTCACTATCAGTCCCCCGGGGTTGCTGATCGATTGCTGCTGACGCGGATTCAGGCCGGCTTATTCCGATGGGGTTGCAGAGGTGCCTGGAACAACCGACGGGATACCCAGTCCAACGCCTGCGTTCACCCCGACATCCAGAGGTTGCTCCAATGAAGATTTCACGCGGTTTCGCCCTTTCCTGCCTGATGAGCCTGGCCGCCACCCCGGTGTTTGCCGCAGGGTTCAGCCTTGGCGATGCGGCCAATGCCATCGCGGGCATGCAAGGGGGCAACAACAAGGCCGCAGCTGCCGCACCGTCGTCCGAGACGGCCGGCCTGCTCAGCGCCCTGACCTCGCAACTGAACATCACCCCCGAACAAGCCGTAGGCGGTACCGGTGCCATGCTGGGGCTGGCCAAGAACAAACTGAGTGGCAACGACTATTCGCAACTGGGCAACAGCGTGCCGGGCCTCGACCAACTCTCGGGTAACAATGCATTGGGCAGCCTCGGGGCCTTGAGCGGGATGCTTGGCCAGGCCGGCGGCAGCAAGACCAGCGGCCTGGACGGCCTGCTGGGTAACGTGAAGAACACCAACGACCTGAACACCGCGTTCAGCGCGTTGGGGATGGACAGTGGCATGGTCGGCCAGTTTGCCCCGGTGATCCTGCAGTACCTGGGCGGGCAGGGTGCCAATAGCTCCGTGCTCGGCAAGCTGGCGCAAGCGTGGGGCACCGGTAGCTGATACATCCGTCGAAGTCGACGCAATGGCGCTCCTACAATCAGGACGCCTTTGTTTGTCTCGAAATGCCGAGTTTTCCCGCGAAACGTTTTCTGATGAGAGGGCAGGAACCGTAGGAAAGAAGAGCACCACCCAGGACTGTCCTTACTCGCTATCGCAACAAGCGACTGCTGGACGCCAATCCAACTGACTTCAATGGTGCTCTCATGAATTCAACCGCCACGCCGGGACTGTCCCTGCCCTCTCACTTTACCTATGACCGTTATGAGCCGAACCACACAGTTGACGTTGCCAAGAATCAGCGGCTTGGCCTGCCGTCCGGGTTGATCTCGGATTTACGCAATGCCCTGGATGCTGTGATGCATGGCAAGAACCCTGAGCAGGCCTCGAAGCATTTGCTCGCGGACTTGCGCCGTTTACATCAGCACCTCGTGCCGGAAAGGTCGCCTGAGCATCCGCGCAACCAGCCACACCAACCGCTCATCATGACGGTCGATGATCTGAAGGCGCAGGCCAAGTTGGCGGAGCAACTGCAAAACGATCCGAACCTCAAGCTTGAGAGTTTGCCTGGCAATAGCGGGCAAAAAGGCGTGACTGACGATGATTTGAAGGCGCTGGCCAAATTGGCGGAGCAACTGCAAAACGATCCGAACCTCAAGCTTGGGATTTTGCCTGGCAATAGTGGGCAAAAAGGCGTGACCGACGATGATCTGAAGGCGCAGGCCAGGTTGGCGGAGCAACTGCAAAACGATCCGAATGTAATAAGAGACCTGGAAGGACGAAAGGTGGATCTGGCCAGCTGGGACGCACTGACAGAGCATGCGACCTTCCTTCATGACCATCCAGTCGCGGATAAGGTAATTTGCGAGCTGCGGGCTTTCCTCGATGCTGACCGTTCGGGAAAGGATATTGATCGGTTCGTTGCGGCCCTGCGGACCGACCTGGAAGCGTTCCTTGCGAACACCCAGCGCAGTGATGCTGACTTACAGCTGGAACTCATGGCAGCCCTCAGGAATACGTAAGACGCAGGCACCTTCGGAACGTTTAGCCACGCAGTCGCCGAATACGCTGATCCTTTTCGCTCCAGAGCTGGTTGACCCAGTTCTGGACGGTCTGGCGAAACGCCGGATCATTCTCGTAATCCCCCTGCCACAACGCCGGGTCCAGCTCACGGGTCTGGATGTCGATGATCACCTTGGGCACCGCGCCGCTGATCAACTCCCAGAACCCCGGAATCTTTTGCTGCGGATACACCACGGTCACGTCGAGCACGGCGTCCAGTTGTTCGCCCATTGCCGCCAGCACAAACGCCACGCCGCCCGCCTTGGGCTTGAGCAAGTGAGTGAATGGCGAAGCCTGCTGCTTGCGCTTGGCCTCGCTGAACCGCGTGCCTTCGAGGTAATTGACCACGGTCACCGGCTGGCGCTTGAACAGCTCGCACGCCTCCTTGGTGATCTTCAAGTCCTGCCCTGCCAGCTCCGGGTGTTTGGCCAGGAACGCCTTGGTGTAGCGCTTCATGAACGGGTAATCCAGGGCCCACCAGGCCAGGCCCAGGAAGGGCACCCAGATCAGCTCTTTTTTCAGGAAGAATTTGAAGAACGGCGTGCGGCGGTTGAGGGCCTGGATCAGCGCCGGGATGTCCACCCAGGATTGATGGTTGCTGATCACCAGATAGCTGGTGTCTCCGCGCAGCTCATCACCGCCGCGAATGTCCCATTGGGTGGGGATGCACAAGGCGAAAATAAGCTTGTCGATCTCGGCCCAGGTCTCGGCGATCCACATCACCGCCCATGAGGCGTAGTCCCGATAGCGACCGGGCGCCACCAGTTTGAGCAGGGCAAACACCAGCAGTGGCCCGATCAGGACGAGGGTGTTGAGCAACAGCAGCAGTGAAACCAAACAGCCGGTGAGCAGGCGGCGCATAAGTAACTCTTGGAATCGTGTGGGCGGGCCATCATAAGCAAGCTGAGTCTAGAGGCCAAATCGCAAATGGCCGTACGAATGTTTCACAATGTGCCGGTTATGGTGGGCGTGACTAACTAAGTGCTGTCTTTGCGGTCTAGAATCCGCCTACTTCTTTCCGAGGAAATCACTTCGTGAAACTGCTTCTTGCCTCCCTCGCCCTGGCTGCCCTGCCTGTCATGGCCGCCGAGCCGACCCTTTACGGTCGCTACGAATACATCCAGTTGCCGGAAATCGGCGAAACCTTCAAGGCCAAGATGGACACCGGCGCGCTGACCGCTTCGCTGTCGGCCCGTGACATCGAGACCTTCACCCGTGACGGTGACGACTGGGTGCGCTTCCGCCTCGGCGGCAAGGACGCCACCAACAAGGTCTACGAACACAAGGTGTCGCGCATCAGCAAGATCAAGAGCCGCGCCGATGAAGACGACGACAAGGACGAAGCCACTGTGGCCAAACGCCCGGTCATCGACCTGGAAATGTGCCTGGGCAACGTCAAGCGTACCGTCGAGGTCAACCTCACCGACCGCAGCAGCTTCAATTACCCGTTGCTGATCGGCGCCAAGGCCTTGCGTGAATTTGGCGCAGCAGTAAACCCGGCCCGTCGCTACACTGCCGACAAACCGGACTGCTGATTTGAACCCATGCCCCACATCCTGATTGTCGAAGACGAAGCGGCGATAGCCGACACGCTGATATTCGCCCTGCAAGGCGAGGGCTTTACCACCACCTGGCTGAGCCTCGGCCAGGAGGCGTTGGCCCATCAGCGCCAGACCCCCGCCGACCTGATCATCCTCGACATCGGCCTGCCGGACATCAGCGGTTTTGAAACCTGCAAGCAATTGCGCCGTTTCAGTGAAGTGCCGGTGATGTTCCTCAGCGCGCGGGATGGTGAGATCGACCGCGTGGTGGGGCTGGAGATCGGCGCCGACGATTACGTGGTCAAGCCGTTCAGTCCACGGGAAGTGGCGGCGCGGGTGCGGGCGATCCTCAAGCGCGTCGGCCCCGGTGTGGCGCCGGCGCTGTTCCAGGTCGATCTGGAGCGCATGCAGATCAGCTATCGCGGCCAACCCCTGAGCCTGACCCGGCATGAATTCCGCCTGCTGCAAAGCCTGCTGGAGCAACCCGAGCGGGTGTTCAGCCGCGAGCAGTTGCTGGACGCGGTGGGCGTGGCGGCCGACGCCGGTTACGAGCGCAATATCGACAGCCATATCAAGAGCCTGCGCAGCAAGTTACGCAGCGTGGCCGCCGATGCCGAGCCGATCCAGACCCATCGCGGCCTCGGCTACAGCTACAGCCCGAGCAACAGCTGATGCGCCTGGGGCTGCGGATTTTCCTGGTGTATGCGCTGTTTATCGGCCTCACCGGTTATTTCGTGCTCAGCACCGTGATGAAGGAAATCCGCCCCGGCGTGCGCCAGTCCACCGAAGAAACCCTGGTGGACACTGCCAACCTGTTGGCCGAAATCCTGCGCGAAGACGTGAAGAACGGCACCCTCGGCCAGAGCCACTGGCCCGAATTGCTCAAGGCCTATGGCAACCGCCAGCCCGGCGCGACCATCTGGGGCTTGCCGAAAAACCAGGTCAACCACCGTATCTACGTGACCGACGCCAAGGGCACCGTGCTGCTCGACTCCACGGGCGAAGCCGTGGGCCAGGACTACTCGAAGTGGAACGACGTCTACCTGACCCTGCGCGGCGAATACGGCGCGCGCTCCACCCGCAGCGCAGCGGATGACCCCACCTCATCGGTGATGCACGTCGGCGCGCCGATCCGCGATAACGGGCAGATCATCGGCGTGGTCACCGTGGCCAAGCCCAACAGCTCGTTGCAGCCGTATGTCGACCGCACTGAACGCCGCCTGCTGTGGTACGGCGCGGGCCTGGTTATCCTCGGCCTGTTGCTCGGTGCGTTGCTGTCGTGGTGGCTGAGCGTTGCGCTGCGTCGCCTGACCGCCTACGCCGAAGCCGTCAGTGAAGGTCGAAGGGCGGAGCTGCCGCATTATCGCGGCGGCGAGCTGAAGCAGCTGTCCACCGCCGTCGAGCACATGCGCACGCAACTGGAGGGCAAGGCCTACGTCGAACATTACGTGCACACCCTGACCCATGAATTGAAAAGCCCGCTGGCCGCGATTCGCGGCGCGGCCGAGCTGTTGCAGGGCGAGATGAGCCGCGAACAGCAGCAGCGCTTCGTCGGCAATATCGACAGCGAAAGCGCGCGCCTGCAGCAGTTGATCGAACGCCTGCTGAACCTGGCGCAGGTCGAGCAACGCCAGGGTTTGGAGGAGCAGGCGAGTATCCCGCTGGCGGCCTTGGTCGACGCTGTACTCAACGCCCAATGTGCGCGAATCGAAGGTGCCGGGTTGCACGTCGAACAGACGATTGCCGCTGATGTGAAGGTGTTTGGCGAACCCTTCCTGCTGCGCCAGGCCCTGGGTAACGTGCTGGACAACGCGCTGGACTTCACTCCGCCCGGTGGCGTGTTGAGATTCAGCGCACAGACGCTGCACAACGACGTGCAGGTGAGCCTGTTCAACCAGGCCGCACCGATCCCGGATTACGCCCTGCCGCGCCTCAGCGAGCGCTTCTATTCCTTGCCGCGTCCCGGCAGCGGGCGCAAGAGCACCGGCCTGGGCCTCAATTTTGTCGAGGAAGTCATGAAGCTGCACGGCGGTGCCTTGCAGATCGGCAATGTGTCGGGCGGTGTGCACGTGGTGCTGCATCTCCACACAGTCTCCACATTGCCCACATAAATCCCCCACACAGGCTGCCCAGACTCTCCCCATCAAAACAGGGAGAGACCCATGAACCGCAGCCTGCTTTTCAAACTTGGCGCGATTGCGCTGCTGATCCTGCTGTTGCTGATTCCGTTACTGATGATCAACGGTATCATCAGTGACCGCCAGCAACTGCGCGACGGCGTCCTGATGGACATCGCGCGCAGTTCCAGCTACGCCCAGCGCCTCACCGGCCCGGTGATGGTGGTGCCGTATCGCAAGACCGTGCGCGAGTGGAAGCTCAATGAAAAGCTCAACAAGCGCTACGAGGTCACCCGTGAAGAGCGGGGTCGCCTGTATTTCCTGCCGGACCGTTTTGAGCTCGACGGCAAGGTGCAGACCGAACTGCGCGCACGGGGGATTTACCAGGCGCGGCTGTTCCATGCCGACAACCGTATCAGCGGGCGTTTCGAGCTGCCTGCGCAGTTGGGCATCACCGAAGACTTTGCCGATTACCGCTTTGAGCCGGCGTTTCTGGCGGTGGGGATCAGCGATATTCGCGGCATCGAAAATGCGCTGAAGCTGGAGCTGGGCAGCCAGCGCCTGGAGTTCGAACCGGGCTCCCAAGTGGACTGGCTGGGGGAGGGCGTGCATGTGGCATTGCCGGAGCAGGACAGCAGGAAACCGGCTGTAGTGGACTTCGCCTTCGACCTGCGCCTGCAAGGCACCGAGCAACTGCAAGTGGTGCCGGTAGGCAAGACCAGCCAGGTGTCCCTGGCCTCCAACTGGCCGCACCCCAGCTTTATCGGCAACTTCCTGCCGGCCCAGCGCGAAGTGACTGACAACGGCTTCACGGCCAACTGGCAGACCTCATTCTTTTCCACCAACCTCGAACAGGCCCTGCAAACCTGCCTGGACGGCCAGGGCTGCAACGACTTCAACAACCGCAGCTTCGGCGTGAACTTCATCGACCCGGTGGACCAGTACCTCAAGAGCGACCGCGCGATCAAATACGCGCTGCTGTTCATCGCCCTGACCTTTGCCGGTTTCTTCCTGTTCGAAGTGCTCAAGAGCCTGGCGGTGCACCCCGTCCAGTACGCATTGGTGGGCGTTGCCTTGGCGTTCTTCTACCTGCTGTTGTTGTCGTTGTCCGAGCACCTGGGCTTTGCCTTGGCCTACCTGATTTCGGCGAGTGCCTGCGTGCTGTTGATCGGGTTCTACGTGTGCCACGTGCTGCGCAGCGTTGCCCATGGCCTGGGGTTTTCGGCGGGGCTGGCGGCGCTGTATGGCTTGCTGTACGGGCTGTTGAGTGCCGAGGACTACGCACTGCTGATGGGCTCGCTGCTGCTGTTCGGGCTGCTGGGTACGGTGATGGTGCTGACGCGCAAACTGGATTGGTATGGCGTGGGCAAGCGCAAGGCGGCCGAGCCGCTGCAGTTCGACCTGGAGGCGGTGCAATGATCGGGTTGCGGGAGGATCAGCAAGTGGGGGCGCAGTTAGCCGCAAGGATCGTTACATTCCTCAATACCACCACCGTCCAATGTGGGAGTGGGCTTGCACGCGATAGCGGTGGTTCAGAAACAGCTGTGCTGAATGACATACCGCGATTGCGGGCAAGCCCGCTCCCACATTGGGTCGGTGTGAACGTCACACGGGCGGCTGGGTCTCCAGCATCGAAGGTCGCTGGCTGACCTCGGCGTACCAGGCGGCCAGCTTGGGGTTGTCCGAGCGCCAGTGCATGTCCGGATGGCGGAAGTCGAGGTAACCCAAGGCGCAGGCCACGCTGATCGAGGCGATATCGAAGTGGCTGGTCAGCTCGGCGATGGCGTCCTGTTCCAGCTCGGCGAGGGCGCGGTGGATCTTGTTGCGCTGCTCGTCGAGCCACGGCGCCCAGTGTTTTTCCACCGGGCGCAGGGCGGTCTCGTAGCGCACCAGCACGGCGGCATCCATGATGCCGTCGGCTATCGAAGCCAGGGTCAGGCGCCGCCAGCGGGCCGAGCCATCGCGGGGGATCAGCGGGTTGCCGACGTGCTGGTGGTCGAAGTAATCGAGGATCACCCGGCTGTCGTGCAGCACGCTGCCGTCGGCCAGGCGCAGAGCCGGGATCTTGCCCACGGGGTTGTCTTGCACCAGCTGCGCATCGGGGTTGACCGGGGTCGGCATGCAGCCATGCAGGGCGACGCGGTCCTGCTGGCCGGTTTCAGCCAGCAGCACGCGGACTTTACGCACGAACGGTGACGCGGGGTTGTGGAATAAGGTCATGCTGGGAGCGGACATGGGCGAACCTCACAATGGACTGTGGCTAGCCTAGAGGGTTGCGCGGTGGCTGGCGAGGGGGAGTGCGGGTGTTTTTGAGGGCCTCATCGGGGGCAATCCCCACATGTGTCCCGCGTTCGTCATAACCACGCGGTCAACTGTGGGAGGGGGCTTGCCCCCGATAGCGCCCTCAGCCACGCCGCTTGAACAACGCCCAAATGCCAATGGCGGCCGGGATACCCAACCCCACCCAACTCAACGAATCCCACAGCCCATCCCCCAGCAACGCCGCAAACAACCCGGCGGCGCTGAGCAGGCCAATCCCCAGGGGAATGCCAAATACCTTCCAGAAACTCGACTGCCTTGGCTTCATGCCTTGCCCGCCTTGCGCCGCACGATCCACAAGTAAATCCCACTCACCAGGACGACGATGGTCAGCACATCCAGCGCCGCCCAGAGGATCTTCATCGGCATGCCGCCGTAGTCACCGAAGTGCAGTGGCTGCGACATGCCCATGGCGTCCATGTACCACGGCCGTTCGGCGATGGCGGTGACGGCCAGGGTGCTGGCGTCGATCAGGACCGGCGTGAGCAGGTGCGAGGTCAGGTGTGTGCTGCCCTTCATGAACACCGCGTAATGGTGCTCGCTGGAAAAGCGTGTGCCGGGGAAGGCGATAAAGTCCGGCTGCATGCCGGGCGCGGCCTTGGCGGCGATGCTCAGCAGCTCGCTCGCGGGGGCGCGTTGGGTCAGAGGCGGGGCGTTTTTGTAGGGTTCGATCATCGCGCTGAGGCTGTCGGTGCGCCAGGCGGCGATGATCAAGTCGGCACAGGCGCTGATCACGCCGGTCACGCCCACCACCAGCGCCCAGGTCAACGTGACCACGCCAATCAGGTTGTGCAGGTCGAGCCAGCGCAGGCGCGTGGACTTGTCCTGGCGCACGGTTGCGAACTTCAAGCGGCGCATGAACGGCAGGTACAGCACTGTGCCCGAGACAATCGCCAGCACAAACAGAACGCCCATGAATGCCAGCAGCAACTTGCCCGGCAGGCCGGCGAACATATCCACATGCAGGCGCAGCAGGAACAGGGTGAACCCGCCATTGGCCGACGGCATCTCGACCGCATCACCGGTGCGCGCGTCGAGCATGAAGGTGTGGGACGAGTTGGGCTCGGTCCCCGCTGTGGCGGCCATGATCGCGATCACGCCGTTCTTGTCATCTTCATCCCACGCCAGGTATTGCATGGCCTCGCCCGGGCGATGGGCCTGGGCCTTGCTCACCAGTTGCTCAAGGTCGAGCTGTGGCGTATCGGCAGGCATCTGCGCCAGCTCGGGCTCGTTGCCCAGCAGGTGGTCGATCTCATGGTGAAACACCAGCGGCAGGCCGGTGAGGGCGAGCAGCAGCAGGAACACCGTGCAGATCAGGCTGGTCCAGGTGTGGATGAAGGACCAGCGGCGGATGGTTTTGCTTTTCATGTTCTAGCCTTCAGACACGCCAAAGCCGCCCACAAGGGCGGCCCGGTGGTTAACTCAGCCGATTACCACTGGTAGGTGGCGCTGGCGACGACGCTGCGCTGGTCGCCGAAGTAGCAGTAGTTGCCATCACAGGTCGACAGGTAGTCCTTGTTGAACAGGTTGGTGGCGTTCAACTTGACCGATGCACCCTTAAGGCTGTTGTCCAGGCGGCCCAGGTCGTAATGCACCGCACCGTCAAACACGGTATAGGCGTTGGCCTTTCCCAGCCAGGTGTTGGCCTGGTCGCCATAGGTGTTGCCGGTGTAACGGGCGCCAAAGCCGATGCCGAAACCGTCAAGCACACCGGTGTGCCAGGTGTAGTCGGTCCACAACGAGGCTTGTTGGTTGGGCATCAGTGTCAGGCGGTTGCCTTTGTAGATGCCTTTCTGCACTTCGGATTTTGCCAAGGTATAGGCGGCGATGACCTTGAGGTTCTCGGTCACATCGGACACGGCTTCCAACTCCAGGCCCTTGACCTTCACTTCGCCGGTCTGGCTGTTGATTTGCTGGCCCCCAGCGCCGAGGGTGGTCACCTGCACATTCTTCTGGGTCAGGTCGTAGACCGCTGCACTGAGCAACGTATTGGAGCCGGGCGGCTGATACTTGACCCCCATTTCCCACTGCTTGCCTTCGGTGGGCTTGAACGTCTTGAGCGCGTTTGTATCGGCGTTGCTCGCCGGTTGGAACGACTCGGCGTAGGACAAGTAGGGTACGAAGCCCGAGTCGAATACATAGCTCAGCGCCGCGTTGCCGCTGAAGTGTTTGATGCGGTCAGTGTTGGTCGCATCGCTGTCGTTGAAGTAGGTGGTGCCCTGATGCACCCAATCTTCACGCCCGCCCAAGGTCAGGCGCCACTTGTCCAGGGCCATCTGGTCCTGCACGTAGAGACCGGTCTGCACGGTTTTCTGGTTGTAGTCGTAAAAAGGTCGGACATCGGTCGGGCGCAGGGTTGGCTGGGTATTGATCGGATTGAAAATATTGGTGCCCGAGGCCGTCCCGAATATCGCGCGATAGGAGGTATCGGTGCGCTGGTGGTCCAGGCCGAGCAGCAGGGTGTGGATGACATCGCCAGTGGCAAAGTCTGCCTGGAAGTTGTTATCCACCGCGAACTGGCCGATGTCCTCGTCGACGTTGGTGGTCGAGCGGCTGATATTGCCCGCTGCATCCGCGGGGGAGAACGCGTAGGAACCCACGGTCAGTTGCTGGAACGACAGATCCGACTTGGTATAGCGCAGGTTTTGCTTGAACTGCCAGGTGTCGTTGAAACGATGCTCGAAGGCATAGCCCAGCGCGTAGTAGGTGCGGTCGTAGAACTCGTAGTCCGGGTCGCCCAGGTTCTTGTGGTGGGAGACCTCGCCCAGTGGCGATTTGATCTTGGTGCCCTGGATCGGCATGAACTGGCTGGTGGTCCCGGTATCGTCACGGGTGAACTGCGAGAGCAGGGTCAGCTTGGTGTCGGTATCGATGTTCCAGGTCAGGCTCGGCGCAATGTTGTAGCGCTTGTTGTCGATGTGATCGACCTGGGTGCCGGCATCGCGTACCACGCCGCTGAGGCCATAGAGGAATTGGCCTTCATCATCGATCTTGCCGGTGCTGGCGAAGTTGATCTGGCGGTAGTTGTCGCTGCCGTATTGCACTTGGATGGCGTTGCTCGACTCTGCGCTGGGGCGTCGGCTGACCATGTCCAGCAGGCCGCCCGGTGGGGTCTGGCCGTACACCGACGAGGCCGGGCCACGCAGCAGCGCGAGGCGGTCGAGGTTCCAGGTTTCCGCTTTGGGGTTGGCGTACACACCGCGCGGCAGTGGCAGACCATCGAGGAACTGGGTGGGCTCGAAGCCGCGCACGCGCATCCAGTCGTAGCGGGTGTCGCTGCCATAGCTGGCGGACACGATGCCGGGCATGTATTTGACCGCGTCGTCCAGGTTCTGCACGTTGCGATCCTGCATTTGCTCGCGGGTGGCCACGGAGATCGAACGCGGGGCCTCCACCAGGGCGGTGTCGGTCTTGGTGCCGGCGGCGGTGCGTGTGGCCAGGTAGCCTTGTACCGGGCCCCAGGCACTTTCCTGGTTGCCATCTTGCCCTGTGATGTTAGTCACCGGCAGCGCCATCACACCCTCCGGAACCGCCACCAGCGTGTACGTGCCCGCGCTGCTCTGCTCCAGCTGCAACCCGGTGCCACGCAAGGCTTCACGCAGTGCACCCGGTGCATCGAACTGGCCCTGGACCGGGGCCGAGGTCTTGCCTGAGGCCAACGCTGGGTTGAGGGTCAGCGCCAGGCCGGCCTGGCTGGCGATCTGGTTCAGGGTGCTGGCCAATGAAGCGGCCGGCAGGTTGTAGGCGCGCACGCTGGAGGCTTGTTCGGCGGCAATCAGCGCAGTGCTGGCCAGCGGGGCGCTGAGTGCAATGGCCACGGCTAACAGGCTGGGGCGCAACAAGGTGTCTAGCGTGCGGGACATAGGGCGGCTCCTGAATGGAAGTAATTCGCAATTGCCTATGTGCCGAGCGAGATTTCAAAAGTGATAGGGCCGGTGGAAAATATTTTTTATTTGGCCTCAGGTGTCTTGGCGACAACCGTCACCCACCACGGCGTGTGCTGTTCGATCTGCACCGGCAGGGTGGGCAGCAGCGCGTTGAGCGCCAGGGTGGTGTCGTGCAGCGGGAAGCTGCCGGTGATGCGCAGGTCGGCCACGTTTTTATCCACCCCCAGATGGCCGCTGCGGTAGCGGCTGAGTTCCTGCACCACATCGCCCAGACGGGCGTTGTCGACCACCAGCATGCCGCGGGTCCAGGCATCGCTGGCGGGGGTGACGGCCAGTGCGGGGCCGAGGCCGTCGCTGCGCATCAACACTTGTTGGCCTGCCTTGAACACCTGTTCCCGTTGCAGCGCTTCGGGCTGGGCGCCCACCGCCGATTGCAGCACGCTCAGGCGCGTCGCGTCGTCTTCGCGCTTGACGATAAACCGCGTGCCCAGCGCGCGCAGGCTGCCGTCGCGGGTTTGCACATAAAACGGGCGCGCATCGTTGTGGCCGGTTTCGACGAGGATTTCGCCTTCCTGCAACACGATCAGCCGGCGCTTCTCATCGAAGCGCACGTCGATGGCGCTGTGGGTGTTGAGGTTGATCAACGTACCGTCCGCCAGTTTCAGCGTGCGCTGCTCCCCGGTGGCGGTGCGCTGGTCGGCCAGCCAATAGTGGATCGGCACGTAGCGCTCGCCGGCAAACAACGCCAGGCCGCACACCAGGGCAATGCTCGCCAGGCCGCTGCCGAGCTTGCGCACGCGCTGGCGAATGCCCTCGCGCGACTGTAACAACGCGGCCCGCGCCGGGCCCGAGGCCACGCTGAAACGCTGATCAAGCATGCCCAGTTGGCGCCAGGCACGGGCGTGCTCTTCATCGCTGGCCAGCCATTTGCTGAATTCTTCGCGCTCCACCGCGCTGCCATCACCCGAATCGAGGGACAACTGCCAGGCAATGGCCGCATCCAGGACACGAGCCGACACGGGCTTGGAGCTGATCACGTTCACAGCGGCTCGCCATACAGGGCGATGTAGCACTGGCGAATGCCCTGGGCCAGGTACTGGCGTACACGCGGCACCGACACCCCCAGGCGCTGGGCAATTTCGGCATGGCCCAGGCCGTCGAGGCGGTTATAGAGGAAGGCGGCGCGGGCCTTGCTCGACAGCTTGCCGAGCAGGCGGTCGATGGCCTTGAGGTCTTCGAGGATCAGTTGCTGTTCTTCCGGCGAAGGGTGTTCGCTTTCCGGGATCAGCATCAGTTCGCTGAGGTAGGCCTGTTCGAGGGCCGCGCGGCGGAAGTAGTCGAACAGCAAGCCCTTGGCGATGGCCACCAGAAACGCCCGTGGTTCGCGGGGCTCGCGCAACTCGTCACGCCCGAGCAGGCGCATGAAGGTGTCCTGGCTCAGGTCTTCGGCACGGCTCGGGCAGGCCACATTGCGCCGCAGCCAGGCCAGCAGCCAGCCACGATGGTCGCGATACAACGCACCAACAAGCTCACTGTGTGGGTTCTGGACCGACGACAAGGCATCACCGAATAAACAAAAGGTTTAAACTAACGAGAATTATTCGCGATTGTGTCAGAGGCGTGGAGCGGGCGCAATTGGCGTCCGTCGGGAGATGACATTAAAACGATGGCGCGTGTTTACGCCGTTTCCATTGGCTCAAACGCTCCTGCAGCGCCTGAGGCGTGTCGATCTGCTGCTGACGCGCGCGGCTGAACAGGATCAGCATCAGCTCCGCCGTGGCCAGGGCATCGGCGCTGGCGTGATGGCGTTCGCCCACGTGCAGGTTGAAGTGGTTGATCCAGTCGTCCAGGCCGGCCTCGCGGATATGCGCCTCGGGGCACAGCAGCGGGGCGATGTCGGCTACATCGAGGAACGGATGGGCCAGGCGATACCCCAGGCTGTCCTTGAGCGCGCGGCCCAGCATGTGTTGATCGAATGGTGCGTGGAAGGCGAGCAGCGGGCTGTCGCCGACGAACTCCATGAAGTCCAGCAGGGCCTCGGCCGGGTCGCTGCCCGCCGCGATGGCGCTGGGGCCGAGGCCGTGGATCAGCACACTGGGGCTGAGTTTGGTGTCGGCGCGGTGCAGGGTGCGCTCGAACAGTTGGGAAAAATCCACTGCGCCGTCCTCGATCACCACCGCGCCGATGGACAGCACCTGGTCACGGTTGAGATTCAGGCCACTGGTTTCCAGGTCCACCACCACCCAACGCTGGCTGCGCAACGTGCTGTCGCCCAACACTACGGGCCTGGGTAATTGCTCCAGGCGCCGTTGTTGCGTTGTATCGAGTCTGGGCTTGGCCGCGCGCAGCCAGTCAAACAAGCTCACAGCTGATACCGCAAGGTCAGGCTGCTTTGCAGGCGCTGGGCCTGGCGCAGGGATTCGCGCAGGATGCGGCGGTCCAGGTGGTTGAGGCTGTCGGGGTCGACGCGGTTGGAGTACGGCTGGTTCTCGCGGGTCTGCAACTGATGCTGCTGCATACGGGTTTGCTGGATAAAGTGATAGGCCTCTTCATAGGCGGCGCCGTCCAGGGGCTCGATCACTTCCTTGACCACCAGCTGGCGCAGGCGCTCCAGGGTATTATTGGCGTGGATGCCGTTGGCCAGGGCCAACAGGCGTGCGCCGTCGACAAAGGGGGTCAGGCCCTGCACCTTGAGGTCGAGGGTGGCCTTTTCCGCGCCTTTGCGGGTCAGCACAAAATCGCGGAAACGCCCTACAGGCGGGCGCTGGCGCAAGGCATTCTCGGCCAGCATGCGCTGGAACAGCCGGTTATCCCCGACCTGGTCGAGAATGCCCTGGCGCAGTTGCTCACAGCCGCGTTCATCGCCCCACACCACGCGCAGGTCGAAATAGATACTCGAGCCCAGCAGGTTCTCCGGCGTCGCCTCGCGAATAAACGCCGCAAACCGCCGCGCCCATTCCGCCCGCGAGAGGCACAGCTCGGGATTACCGGCCATGATGTTGCCCTTGCACAGGCTGAACCCGCACAGCGCCAGGCTCTGGTTGATCTGCTGTGCCAGGGGCAGCAACCGCCCGCGAATCTCGGCGGCTTCCACCGCGTCCCTGGCTTCGAACAGGATGCCGTTGTCCTGGTCGGTGTACAGCGTCTGCTCGCGCCGGCCTTCGCTGCCGAAACACAGCCAACTGAACGGCACGCCGGGGTCGCCTTTTTCGGCCAGGGTCAGCTCGATCACCCGGCACACGGTGTGATCGTTGAGCAGGGTAATGATGTGGGTGATCTGGGTCGACGACGCGCCATGGGCGAGCATGCGCTCCACCAGTTGGCCGATCTCACCGCGCAGCGCTACCAGGTTCTCCACCCGTGGCGCATTGCGGATGGTGCGGGCCAGGTGCACCAGGTCTACCCGTTGCAGGGAAAACAGGTCGCGCTCGGACACCACGCCGCACAGGCGCTGGTCCTTGACCAGGCAGACGTGGGCGATATGCCGCTCGGTCATGGCGATGGCCGCATCGAAGGCGCTGTGGTCCGGCGTTAAAAAGAACGGCGCCTGGGTCATATGGCCTTCAATGCCCTGGCTGAAGTCGCCGGTGCCGTCGGCCACCACCTGGCGCAGGTCGCGCAGGGTGAAAATGCCCAGGGGCGCCTTGTGTTCATCGACAATCACAATGCTGCCCACCTGCTGCTCATGCATCAGCGTTACCGCTTCACGCAACGGTGTCTGCGGGCTGCAGGTGACCGGATGGCGCATCGCCAATTCGCCCAGGCGGGTATTCAAGGAATATTGGGTGCCGAGGGTTTCCACGGCTTTTTGCTGCACTTGCTGGTTGACCTGGTCGAGCAGGCTGCTGACACCGCGCAGGGCGAAGTCGCGGAACGGGCTGGACAGCGCGAACAGCTTGATAAAGGCCGGCTTGTTCAGTTGCAGGCAGAAGGTGTCTTCGGCGGCTTTATGCTCGGTGCGGGTGGCACGTTCACCTAACAATGCAGCGAGGGGGAAACACTCGCCGGTGGTGATTTCGAAGGTGGCTTGCGTGGCGTCCGGCCGTTCACCCACGACGCGGCCCTGCTTGACGATGTAGAAGTGTTCCACCGGCCCGCCCGACGGCTTGAGGATGCTCTCGCCGGGGCCGAAGAAGCGCAGTTGGCACTGTTCCACCAGAAACGCCAGGTGCGCGTTTTCCATCTGGTTGAACGGTGGGAAGCGTTGCAGGAACTGCAGGGTGCCGTGGATGTTCTGCAAGACAGCAGTTTTTCCCGCCTGGGCGAAGGCATCAGCTTTACTCATAACCATGACCGCAATTTTTTTGTCGTTATCGTCCTGCATGGTCGACTCCTGAGCGGCGGGTGCCCATTGGACGTAAGTCTAGGTCGATGAAAACGCCGCAGAACTAGGGAAAAACCTTACACGACTATCGTCCAAACCCCGTAGAACACCCACTAGGCAAACTTTCCGACGAAGTGCACATTGAACGCCCTTCCGCAGATGTCTGACGAGTGTGCTGGAAGATTGTCGAAAACCGCTGAGAAACGTATGTCCGACCACGATATTTTGAGTGATGCCGAGCGCGAGGCGCTCAGCGCCGTGATGCTGGAGCCTGATTTACCGCCACAACGCGTGTTGATTGTTGATGACGACAAGGACGCGCGTGAACTGCTGGCGGAGATCCTGGGCTTGGACGGTATTCGCTGCATGACGGCCGACAGTGGCGAGGCCGCGTGGGATTTATTGAAGTCCAGCAGTTCCATCGGTTTGCTGATCACCGATCTGCGCATGAAACCCAGCAATGGTCTGGAGTTGATCAAGCAGGTGCGCGAATCCACCCGCGCGGCGCTGCCGATCATCATCATGTCGGGGGATGCCGAAGCGCCGGATGTGATTGATGCGATGCATTTGAGTGTGGTGGATTTTTTGCTCAAGCCGATCGACAGCGTGAAGTTGGCGAAGCTGGTCAAGCGGGAGTTGGGGATGGCGCAGTAGACGGCTGACACCGTTGGTCGGGACTGTCAGATTTCACAGTATCGGCGTTTTAAGTGTGGCCTGTTTAATCGTTGCGAGGGGGCTGGTTGGGATCGATGCCCCTACTTGATGAGTTAAACAGGAGTTTATCATGAGTACTGAAAAACAAACGGTTAGCAAGATTGAGCAGTCCCATCGTGGCTCCGGGTCATCAACCATCACCGTCGTAACGGACGGGCACTCTGAAGGCTTTCACGCGAATTACTTTTCTGGAGATCGATTTTATATTCATATGGAAGTGAATAGCGTGGAGCTGCGTATTCAATACGGCAAGCGCTTGTCGGATGGACTGAATGAACTGCCAGCGGGGTCTTTTGGTCTCGAGTACAAGAGTCCGGCAGGCGCAGATTTTGACAATGTAACCGGTGGAACAATCAGCGTGACTGTTACCGGTGGAACCTTTAAGGGTGAGCTGAAAAATGTGACCGTTACCGGGTCGGGTGGAACTGCGACGTTCTATGGTAAATATGATATGACGGTCTAGTTATTAGCTTTTTTCAATGTAAATAAAGAGTCCTTATCTTCAGGGCTCTTTATATTCAGCAGCTATTTATGAGGTTTTGGATTAAGCAGGTCAGTTGCTGGGGTTGCAAAGTTTCTAATCGACCTGCGGTCTCTGATTCAAGCTGGTCTTGATAATAGGCAATTCTGATTGAGTGCCGCGATTAAATAATGGTGGATATCAAGACCGAAGCCCTGATCGAGTGATCAGGGCTTCGGCATTGCTAGCTTTTACTCAAAGGCCATTCCTGGCCTTGAACTCCCGACGCCGACGGTGCAACACCGGCTCGGTATAGCCATTCGGCTGTTTGGTCCCTTCAATCACCAACTCCACCGCTGCCTGGAACGCGATATTGCTGTCGAAATCCGGTGCCAGTGGGCGGTACAGCGCATCCCCGGCATTCTGACGGTCCACCACCGGCGCCATGCGCTTGAGGCTTTCCATCACCTGGGCTTCGTTGACGATGCCGTGGCGCAGCCAGTTGGCAATGTGCTGGCTGGAGATGCGCAGGGTGGCGCGGTCTTCCATCAGGCCGACGTCATTGATGTCCGGCACTTTCGAGCAGCCCACGCCTTGGTCGATCCAGCGCACGACATAGCCGAGGATGCCCTGGGCGTTGTTGTCCAGTTCGTTACGGATTTCTTCGTCGGACCAATCGGTGTTGCTGGCCAGGGGAATGGTGAGGATGTCGTCCACCGACGCGCGTTCGCGCTTGGCCAGTTCGGCCTGGCGTGCGAATACGTCGACCTTGTGGTAGTGCAGCGCGTGCAGTGCGGCGGCCGTCGGCGATGGCACCCAGGCGGTGTTGGCGCCGGCCAGTGGGTGGGCGATTTTCTGTTCAAGCATCGCTGCCATCAGGTCGGGCATCGCCCACATGCCTTTACCGATCTGCGCACGGCCTTGCAGGCCGGTGCTCAAGCCGATATCGACGTTCCAGTTCTCGTAGGCGCCGATCCATTTTTCCGCCTTCATCGCCGCCTTGCGCACCATCGCGCCGGCTTCCATGGAGGTGTGGATCTCGTCACCGGTGCGGTCGAGGAAGCCGGTGTTGATAAACACCACGCGCTCGCTGGCCGCCTTGATACAGGCCTTGAGGTTGACCGTGGTGCGGCGCTCCTCGTCCATGATCCCGACCTTGAGGGTGTTGCGTGGCAGGTTCAGCACGTCTTCGATGCGGCCGAACAGCTCGTTGGTGAACGCGGCTTCTTCCGGGCCGTGCATCTTCGGCTTGACGATGTACACCGAGCCGGTGCGGCTGTTCTTACGCGTGTTGTTGCCGTTGAGGCTGTGGATCGCCGCCAGGCTGGTGAGCAGGCCGTCGAGGATGCCTTCCGGTACTTCGTTGCCGTGTTTGTCGAGGATCGCGTCGATGGTCATCAAGTGGCCAACGTTACGCACGAACAGCAGCGAACGGCCGTGCAGCGTCACGTCCTGGCCGTCGACGCCGGTGTAGACGCGGTCGGCGTTCATGGTGCGGGTGAAGGTCTTGCCGCCCTTGGCCACTTCTTCGGCGAGGTCGCCCTTCATCAGGCCGAGCCAGTTGCGGTAGATCACCACCTTGTCATCGGCATCGACGGCGGCGACGGAGTCTTCGCAGTCCATGATGGTGGTGAGTGCGGCTTCCATCAGCACGTCTTTGACACCGGCGGCATCGGTCTGGCCAACCGGGGTGCTGGCGTCGATCTGGATTTCGAAGTGCAGGCCGTTGTGTTTCAGCAGGATCGCGATCGGCTCGGCCGCAGGGCCCTGGAAACCGATCAACTGGGCGTCGTCACGCAGGCCGCTGTTGCTGCCGCCCTTGAGGCTGACGATCAGCTTGCCGTCGGCGATCTTGTAGCCGGTGGAATCGACGTGGCTGCCGGCGCTCAGTGGCGCGGCTTCGTCGAGGAAGGCGCGGGCGAAGGCAATGACCTTGTCGCCACGCACTTTGTTGTAGCCCTTGCCCTTCTCGGCGCCGTCGGCTTCGCTGATGGCGTCGGTGCCATACAGGGCGTCGTACAGCGAGCCCCAACGTGCATTGGACGCGTTGAGGGCGAAGCGGGCGTTCATCACCGGCACCACCAGCTGCGGGCCGGCCATGCGGGCGATCTCGTCATCGACGTTTTGGGTCGAGGCCTGGAAGTCTGCGGCTTCTGGCAGCAGATATCCGATGTCTTGCAGGAAGGCTTTGTAGGCCACCGGGTCATGGGCCTGGCCGGCGTGGGTCTGGTGCCAGGTATCGATCCGCGCCTGGAAATCGTCGCGTTTGGCGAGCAGGGCTTTGTTCTTCGGTGCCAGGTCGTGGATGACCTTGTCGGCACCGGCCCAGAACTGGTCGGCAGTGATGCCGGTACCGGGAATGGCTTCGTTGTTCACGAAGTCGAACAGGACTTTGGCGACCTGCAGGCCACCGACTTGAACGTGTTCAGTCATTGCTTGCCTCACTCTGCGGAGCTTATGCGCTGTTTCGGATTTTCATTATGTAGTGCACGGGAGGGCATACTACATGATGACTTGCGGTTGTGAAAATTAGACTAAATACGTCGTTTAGCGACCCACTTTGGTCGTACGGTCACAGCGGAGAACCGGATGTTCTCAAAAAACTATTGGATTGTTCCAGATAAATATAAAAATGGTACACGATTTGTTTTCGCGGGCCCCCGGGTCCACCTTGTAGATTGAATTCAGAGGGCTTCGCCATGGACCATCTTGTACTCACTATTATCGCCGCCGACAAACCCGGCCTGGTGGAACGCATCGCGCAGAACATCGCGGCCCACGGCGGCAATTGGCTGGAAAGCCGAATGGCGCATATGGCCGGGCAGTTCGCCGGGATCCTGCGGGTCAGCGTGCCTGCCGAGAGTCGTCAGGCCTTGGTGGGGGCTTTGGAGGATTTATCCACACACGGTATTCGCGTGCTGGTGGGCGAGGGCAGCAGTGGCCAGGCATCGGCGTCCAAGTCGATCGTGATGACGCTGCTGGGCAACGACCGCTCGGGCATCGTGCGCGAGATCACGGCGCTGTTGAGCAAGCAGGGCGTCAACCTGGAGCGCTTGAGCACCGATGTACGCCCGGCACCGATGAGCGGTGATCCGCTGTTCAGCGCCGAGGCGCTGTTGCAGGTGCCGTCGAGCTTGTCCTTGGAGGCGTTGCAGGAATCCCTGGAAACCCTGGCGGATGATCTGATGGTGGAACTGCACAGCGAGGAATAACCATCCGCAAGGTTATGCATGGAAATCTTGCATGGGCCTGTGGATAACCTGTAGAGACCCGGCGCCAGGCCACGCCCACCGGGCTTCTCCGCCAACTGAGCAAAAAACGAGCAGTTTCAAGGGCTTGTGCACAAATGGCGGGGACCAGGTTGTGGATAACCTTGGGGTGGATCTCTGCAAGCCAGGCCGGCTGGGGCTTGCAGAGGTTTGTACGTTATTTGATCAGCGTTTGCGCACGCTCAACCAGGCATCGACGCTGTAGACCACCAGCCCGGCCCAGATAAAGGCAAACGCGATCAGCGTGCTTGACGCCAGGTGCTCACCGAACAGCAGCACCGCTTCCAGCAACACCAGGGTCGGTGCCACATACTGCAAAAAGCCCAAGGCGGTGTAGGGCAAATGCCGTGCGGCGGCGTTGAAGCACACCAGCGGGATCAACGTCACCGGGCCGGCCGCCACCAGCCACCAGGCTTCGGATGTGCTCCAGAACGCCAGTTGCGCACTGTGGGCCGACGGGTTGAACAACAACCAGGCCACCGCAATCGGCACCAGCATCCAGGTCTCCACCACCAGCCCCGGCAGCGCCTTGACCGGCGCCTGCTTGCGGATCAGGCCGTAGAAACCGAAGGTCAGCGCCAGTACCAACGATACCCACGGCAAGCTGCCCACCTGCCACACCTGTTGCGCCACACCCACTGCGGCCAGCCCCACGGCCACCCATTGCAGGCGGCGCAGGCGCTCGCCGAGGAGCAGCATGCCCAGCAGCACATTCACCAGCGGGTTGATGTAGTAACCCAGGCTGGCTTCAAGCATACGCCCGCTGTTCACCGACCACACATAGGTCAGCCAGTTACCGGCGATCAACGAACCGCTGAGTGCCAGGATTGCCAGGCGCCTGGGGTTGTCGCGCAGTTCGCGGAACCAGCCCGGGTGCTTCCACACCATCAGCAGCAAACCACCGAACAGCGCTGACCACAGCACCCGGTGCACGATGATTTCGGCGGCGGGCACACTGGCGATGGCTTTGAAGTAGAGCGGGAACAGACCCCAGATGACATAGGCGCTCAGGCCCAGGATGTACCCCTTGCGGGGGTTGGCGGCTTGCATGCGGAATCCTTGCTTAGGCAGCTAACAAAGGGCGATTGTAAGGATATTTGTCAACCAATGGGACTGGCTTGGTAATGCGGTCTGCTTTGTGTGGGAGGGGCTCCCTCCCACATTAAAAGCAATCAGAAGAGTTTCAGCGGCTCTTCGTTGAGCGCTGAGAGTTGCTCGCGCAGCGCCAGCACCTGGTCGCCCCAATACCGCTCGCTGCCGAACCACGGGAAGCTGTGGGGGAAAGCCGGATCATCCCAGCGCCGTGCCAGCCACGCGCTGTAGTGCATCAGGCGCAACGCGCGCAGCGGCTCGATCAGCGCCAGTTCACGCGGGTCGAAGTCGTGGAATTCCTGGTAGCCGTCCATCAGTTCCGACAGCTGGCCCAGGCATTCCTGGCGATCACCGGCGAGCATCATCCATAAGTCCTGCACCGCCGGGCCCATGCGGCAATCGTCGAGGTCGACGATGTGGAACATCTCATCACGGCACATCATGTTGCCGGGGTGGCAATCGCCGTGCATGCGGATGTTCTTGTGCGGCGTGGCTTTGTAGACCTCTTCCACGCGCTTGAGCAGGTCGCGGGCCACGGACTCGTAGGCTGGCAGCAGGCTCTTGGGAATGAAATTGCCTTCGAGCAGGGTGGTGAGGGAGTCGTGGCCGAAGTTCTTCACACCCAAGGCTTCGCGGTGTTCGAACGGGCGGGTGGAACCCACGGCGTGCAAGCGGCCGAGCAGTTGCCCAAGGCGATAAAGCTGGTCAAGGTTGCCCGGCTCCGGTGCGCGGCCGCCACGGCGGGGGAACAGGGTGAAGCGGAAACCGGCGTGTTCGAACAGGCTTTCGCCGTTATGAATCATCGGCGCGACCACCGGCACGTCGCACTCGGCCAACTCGAAGGTGAAACGGTGCTCTTCGAGGATCGCTTCGTTGGTCCAGCGCTGGGGGCGGTAGAACTTGGCGATCAGCGGTTCGGAGTCTTCGATGCCCACCTGATACACGCGGTTTTCGTAGCTGTTGAGCGCCAGAACGCGAGCGTCGCTGAGGAAACCGATGCTTTCGACAGCGTCGAGTACCAGGTCGGGTGTGAGGGTTTCAAACGGATGGGCCATGCGAACTCCTGCGCGCAGCAGGGCGCCGCGTCCGGCCGGGTATGGTACCGCACCAGGCTGGAGATAGGGGGCGCCTGTGCCATTGTCATCGGGGGCAAGCCCCCTCCCACAGGTGACCGCGTTTATCTCCAGTGTGGGAGGGGGCTTGCCCCCGATAGCGGTCTATCAGGCGCCGACAATCCCGCCATCATCCCGCCGAATCGCCATCACCGAGGAGCGCGGCTTGCCATTCGGCAGATGCTCCGGCCAGGTCGAACCCCCGGTTTCACCCGGGTGCTGGATCCCCACAAACAGGGTTTTCTGATCCGGCGAGAAGCTGATGCCCGTCACCTCACAGGCCACCGGCCCGACCATGAAGCGACGGATTTCACCGGTGCTCGGGTCGGCGCAGAGCATCTGGTTATTGCCCATGCCCGCGAAGTCGCCGGCGTTGCTGTAGTCGCCATCGGTGAGAATCCACAGGCGCCCGGCCTTGTCGAACCCCAGGCCGTCGGGGCTGTTGAACATGTTCTGCGGGTTGATGTTGGACGAGCCGCCTTTTGGCGTGCCGGCATGCGCGCCCGGGTTGCCGGCCACCACAAACAGGTCCCAGTTGAAGTCCGCTGCGCCGTGGTCATCGGCGTTGGCCTTCCAGCGCAGGATCTGGCCGTAGACGTTTTTCTCACGCGGGTTGGGCCCGCCCACCGGTTGGCCGTCTTCGCCGCGCTTGGCGTTGTTGGTCAGGGTGCAATAGACCTGGCCGTCGGTAGGGCTGACCACGATCCATTCCGGGCGGTCCATGCGCGTGGCTTTGACCACACTGGCGGCCAGGCGCGCGTGGATCAGCACTTCGGCCTGGCTGGCGAAGCCGGTGCTGGCGTCGATGCCGTTTTTGCCGTGGGTCAGCTCGACCCATTGCCCTTTGCCCTTCGGATGATCGGCGTTGCCATCGCCCGCATCGAAGATGGCCACGTACAAGGTGCCGTGGTCGAGCAGGTCTTTGTTGGCCTTGGGGTTCTTGTGGTTGATCTTGTCGCGGCTGACGAACTTGTAGATGAACTCGCCGCGCTCGTCGTCGCCCATGTACACCACGGCGCGGCCGTCACGGGTTTGCGCGAGGGCGGCGTTCTCGTGCTTGAAGCGGCCCAGGGCGGTGCGTTTTGCCGGGGTGGATTGCGGGTCGAACGGATCGATTTCCACGACCCAGCCGTGGCGGTTGAGTTCATTGGGGTTCTTGGCCAGGTCGAAGCGCGGGTCGTGCAGGTGCCAGTTGATCTCTTTGCTGGCGGCCACCACGCCATAGCGTTTCTGCCCGGCATCGAACGCTTGCTGCGGGTTGCTGCTGCCGAAGCAGTCGGTGAAGTTCTCTTCACAGGTCAGGTAAGTGCCCCATGGGGTCTGGCCGTTGGCGCAGTTCTGGAAGGTGCCGAGGGCTTTTTTGCCGGACTTATCGGCGCTGGTTTTCAACCATTCATGGCCGGCGGCGGGGCCGCTCAGGCGGATCGGCGAGTTGCCGTGGATGCGGCGGTTGTAGCGCGAGTCCTGGACGAACTGCCAGGTGTCACCTTTGCGCCGCACTTCGATCACCGACACGCCTTCACTGGCCTGGGCCTTGTGCACGTCTTCGGCCGATTGCGGCGCGCCGCCATGGGCGAAGAGGTAGCGGTAGTTGGTGTATTCGTTGTTGATCGCCATCAGTGCGCGGTTGTCGTCGCCGGGGAAGGCGAACAGGCTCATGCCGTCGTTGTTGTCGCCGAACTGTTGTTCCTGGGCCTTGGCGGTGCCGTTGCCGGACGGGTCGAAGGCCGGCGCGCTCTTGTGCAGCGGCTGGCCCCAACTGATCAGCACCGAAGCGCTGTAGCCCGGCGGCAGGGTGATGGTGTCGCTGGTGGCCGCGGCGATGCTGGTAAAGCCCAGCAGCGGGCTGGCGGAGGCGGCGTTGACGGCCAGGGCGCTACGGCTCAGCAGGTTGCCGCCGAGGAACATCGCCGCACCGCACAGGGCGCCGGCACCGATGAAGCGGCGGCGGGTGAGGCCGACCATCTGTTCGAGGTCGGTGGCTTGGTTTTCTTCTAATAGGTTCATGTCAGGCTCCCTGCGGTTTTTGCAAACACCATAAGGAGCGGGCGTGACGAAATTGTTGCAGTTTGAAGCGCCGCCGGGCTTAGACCGGCGTGCCGAGCAGTACATTACTGGGTGCACATTGCACGCGGAGTGTTTGGCCAGCGGCGGCGCCCAGGGCCTCGAGCGCGGCGGGCTGCGCCAAGGCGCATAAAACCTGGCCATTGGGCAGGGCGATGCGCACTTCGCTGGGGCCGTCCTCGGCGGCGAGAATCGCGTCGACGGTTCCGCTCATGCAATTGTGTCCAGGTGTTGCAGGTTTGTCGGGCGCCAGCAATTCCAGCCAGCCGGCCTTGATCAGCGCAACAACTTCCACGCCGACCTCCAGCTCCAGCCGTTGCGTACTGTCATGGGTGATTTGTGCCGCCAGGGTCAGCCCTCCGGCGAGCTGCAAGTGAATCAGGTCGTTGCGGCCAAGCTGTTCAATCGCAATGACCTGGCCATGCAACTGGTTACGGGCGCTGGTGCGCAGCATCAAGCGGCCGAGCAGGTTGAAGTCGCTGGCGGCTTCGTCCGAGCCAAGCACTTCGGCCTGCAACACTTGCAGACGCTGGTAGAGGCGCAACACCCGTTCACCCTCGGCCGTGAGTTTGGCGCCGCCGCCGCCCTTGCCGCCGACACTGCGTTCGACCAAGGGTTTTTGCGCCAGGTTGTTCAGCTCGTCAATGGCGTCCCAGGCGGCCTTGTAGCTCAAGCCCGCACTTTTGGCGGCGCGAGTGATGGAGCCCTGCTCGGCGATATGCCCCAGCAGGGCGATACGCTGGGGGCGGCGGACAATATGTTGGCTGAGCAGCGTCGGTAGGGACATGGGCATTCGCTGTGGTGGGATGAGCGGACGTTGCGGCCGCGAGGCATGAGAGTCAAGTGCCAGGCTTTGGCGTGCGGGCCAGGCAGTACACGTCTACCTGTCGCGCGCCGGCGTTGATCAATAACCGCGCCAGGCTGTGGGCGGTGGCGCCGGTGGTGAGCACGTCGTCCACCAGCGCCAGGTGGCGGCCACGCACCTCGGCACCCGGGGCCAGGGCGAAGGCGTTGAGCAGGTTGCGTTTGCGCGTCTTGGCGTCGAGGGCTTGCTGCGCGACGGTTTCATAAGGGCGTAGCAATAGATGTTCATCGTGGGGAAGGTCGAGGTCGGCGCTGAGCCAGCGCGCCAGCATCAGCGCCTGGTTATAGCCCCGTTCACGCAGGCGCCTGCGGGCCATGGGCACCGGCAGCAGCATGTCCGGGCGGGTGAGTGAGTGGTTGTCGAAGCGATGTTGCAGGTAGTGCCCCAGCAAGCGCCCCAGCATATGCCCGAGGGGCCAGCGTGCCTGGTGCTTGAAGCGACTGATCAGGGTGTCTACCGGAAAGCTGTAGGTCCAGGGTGCGATCACGTGTTTAAAGGCGGGCGGTTGTCTCAGGCACTGGCCGCAGACCAGGCCGTCCATCGCCAAAGGCAAGGCGCAGATTTCGCAATGCTCCATCAGCCAGGGCAGCTCGGTTTCGCAGACGTTGCACACACAGTCAGTGGTTTCAGTCGTCTCGTCGCAGATTAAACATTTCTGTATGTTTTTTGACCAGATGTAAACTTCGTGTTTGTAGCTTGGTTGACAGTGCATGAATCTTCCTTAAATATGCCGAGCATCCGTGTCGTGCCTGTGGGTATTGCCCTTCCCGCAGCGTTTGCCAAAGCATAATCAAGGAATCGCCCATGAGCGCCAGCACCACCGCCACCTTGCGTCACGATTGGTCTTTAGCCGAAGTCAAAGCGTTGTTCGTGCAGCCGTTCAATGACCTGTTGTTCCAGGCGCAGACCGTGCACCGCGCGCATTTCGATGCCAACCGTGTACAGGTGTCGACACTGCTGTCGATCAAGACCGGTGCCTGCCCGGAAGATTGCAAATATTGTCCGCAGTCGGGCCACTACAACACGGGCCTGGAAAAAGAAAAGCTGATGGAGGTGCAGAAGGTCCTCGAAGAGGCCGCTCGCGCCAAGGCCATTGGTTCGACCCGTTTCTGCATGGGCGCCGCCTGGAAACACCCGTCGGCCAAAGACATGCCCTATGTGCTGCAGATGGTCAAAGGCGTGAAGGCCATGGGCCTGGAAACCTGCATGACCCTCGGCCGTCTCGACCAGGACCAGACCCAAGCCCTGGCCCAGGCCGGCCTGGATTACTACAACCACAACCTGGATACGTCGCCGGAGTTCTACGGCAGTATCATCACCACCCGTACCTACAGCGAGCGCCTGCAAACCCTGGCCTATGTGCGTGAGTCGGGGATGAAGATCTGCTCCGGCGGCATCCTCGGCATGGGCGAGTCCCTCGACGACCGCGCCAACCTGCTGATCCAGTTGGCCAACCTGCCGGAGCATCCGGAGTCGGTGCCGATCAATATGCTGGTGAAAGTCGCCGGTACACCGTTGGAAAATGCCGAGGACATCGACCCGTTCGATTTCATCCGCATGCTGGCCGTGGCGCGCATCCTGATGCCGCAGTCCCATGTGCGCCTGTCGGCGGGGCGCGAAGCGATGAACGAGCAGATGCAGGCCCTGGCGTTCTTTGCCGGTGCCAACTCGATCTTCTACGGCGACAAACTGCTGACCACCGCCAACCCGCAGGCCGACAAGGACATGCAACTGTTCTCGCGCCTGGGCATCCTGCCGGAAGCCCGTGAAGAGCATGCGGATGAAGTGCACCAGGCGGCCATCGAACAGGCGTTGGTGGAGCAGAAGAGCAGCGAGCAGTTCTATAACGCCGTTGTTTGATTCCCACCTGTTTTGACCGAGTTGCACCTGCCACCCCGAGGCCTGCATGTCTTTTGATCTCTCCGCGCGCCTCGCCGCCCGCCGTGCCGAACATCTTTACCGTCAACGCCCGCTGCTCCAGAGCCCTCAAGGCCCGGAGGTGGTGGTTGACGGTCAACCCCTCCTGGCATTCTGCAATAACGATTACCTGGGCCTGGCCAATCACCCGCAAGTGATCGAGGCCTGGCGCGCCGGGGCGTCCCGTTGGGGCGTGGGCGGCGGGGCTTCGCACTTGGTGGTGGGCCATGCCACGCCGCACCATGAACTGGAGGAGGCGCTGGCCGACTTTACCGGCCGCCCGCGTGCGCTGCTGTTTACCACCGGCTACATGGCCAACCTTGGTGCGGTCACGGCGTTGGTGGGGCAGGGCGATACGGTGCTGGAAGACCGGCTCAACCATGCTTCACTGCTGGATGCCGGCTTGCTGTCCGGTGCGCGTTTCAATCGCTACCTGCACAACGACGCGATCAGCCTGGCCAAGCGCCTGGAGAAAGCCACTGGCAATACGCTGGTGGTCACCGATGGTGTGTTCAGCATGGACGGCGACCTGGCCGACCTGCCGGCACTGGCCCGTGCAGCCAGGGCCAAAGGCGCCTGGTTGATGGTGGATGATGCCCATGGCTTTGGTCCGCTGGGTGCCAATGGCGGCGGGATCGTCGAGCATTTCGGCTTGAGCCAGGACGACGTGCCGGTATTGGTCGGCACCCTGGGCAAAGCGTTCGGCACGGCGGGCGCGTTTGTCGCGGGCAGTGAGGACCTGGTCGAAAGCCTGATCCAGTTTGCCCGGCCATATATCTACACCACCAGCCAACCGCCGGCGCTGGCCTGCGCCACCCTGAAGAGCCTGGAGCTGCTACGCACCGAACATTGGCGGCGCGAGCACCTCGACCGCCTGACTCGTCAGTTTCGCCAGGGCGCCGAGCAGCTTGGCCTGGACTTGATGGACAGCTTTACACCGATCCAGCCGATCCTGATCGGCGACAGTGCCAAGGCCGTGCGCCTGTCGCAGATGCTGCGTGAGCGCGGCCTGATGGTCACGGCGATCCGCCCGCCCACCGTTCCCGCCGGCAGCGCGCGTTTGCGCGTGACCTTGACCGCAGCCCACAGCGAGGCGCAGGTACAGCTATTGTTAAACGCATTGGAAGAGTGTTTCCGCTTGTCTGGTGCCACGGAGCCCGACCATGCGTGATCGACTGATCCTGCTGCCCGGCTGGGGGCTCGGCGTATCGCCGCTGGAGCCTTTGGCCGCCGCCTTGCGTGGCCTGGACGCACACCTGCAGGTGCAGGTCGAGCCATTGCCGGCGCTTGCTTCCAGCGACCTCGATGAATGGCTCGACGAACTCGACGCTACCCTGCCCGACAACGCCTGGCTGGGCGGCTGGTCCTTGGGCGGCATGCTCGCTGCCGAACTGGCGGCGCGGCGCGGCGAGCGTTGCTGCGGGTTGCTGACCCTGGCGAGCAATCCGTGTTTCGTCGCCCACGACGGCTGGCCCCATGGGATGCCCGCCGAGACCTTCGATGCGTTCCTGGCCGGCTGCCATGCCGATTCCCAAGTCACCCTCAAGCGCTTCGGCCTGTTGTGCGCCAAGGGCGCCGAAGACCCGCGCGGGCTGTCGCGCCTGCTGGTCAGTGGCGCGCCGCATTCAGCGTCCAACGTGTTGATGCCCGGCCTGGAACTGCTGGCCCAACTGGATACCCGCGAAGCCTTGCTGGCTTATCGCGGCCCACAGTTGCACCTGTTCGCCGGCATGGACGGGTTGGTGCCCGCCGAAGCCGCCAGCGACCTGCTAAGGCTGCTGCCGGATGTGGAAATCGGCCTGATTGAACAGGCTGGTCACGCTTTTCTTCTGGAAGACCCCCACGGTGTAGCGGGGGCCATCCAGGCTTTTTTGCATGAGTGCGTCGATGACTGATTTATCCCAGCCCTCCCTGCCGGGCGCCTTGCCGGACAAACGCCAGGTGGCGGCGTCGTTTTCCCGTGCGGCGGCCAGTTACGACAGCGTCGCCGAGTTGCAGCGCGCCGTAGGGCATGGGCTGCTGGCCCGGCTGCCATCAGCGTGTGCGCCACGTCACTGGCTGGATATGGGCTGCGGCACGGGTTATTTCAGCCGTGTGCTGGGCGAGTTGTTGCCCGCCAGCCAAGGCGTGGCGCTGGATATTGCCGAGGGCATGCTTAACCATGCGCGGCCTTTGGGTGGCGCACATCATTTTGTCGCGGGCGATGCAGAACGCTTGCCGCTGAAAGCCGAGAGCCTCGAGCTGCTCTTCTCCAGCCTGGCGGTGCAGTGGTGTGCGAACTTCGAGGCGGTGCTCAGCGAGGCCTATCGCGTGCTGCGGCCGGGTGGCGTGCTGGCGTTCGCCAGTTTGTGCGTCGGGACGCTGGATGAGTTGCGCGAAAGCTGGCGGGCGGCGGATGGCCTGGTGCACGTCAATCGCTTCCGCACCTTCGAGGCGTACCAGCACTTGTGCGCGGCCAGCGGTTTGCGCGTGGTCAGCCTGGAGCGACGTCCCCATGTGCTGCATTACCTGGATGTGCGCAGCCTGACCCATGAGCTCAAGGCGCTGGGGGCGCATAATCTCAACCCAGGCCGCCCGGGAGGGTTGACGGGCCGTGCGCGGATTGTTGCACTGGTAGACGCCTACGAGCAGTTCCGTCAGGCCGAGGGACTGCCGGCCACGTATCAAGTGGTGTACGCCGTCCTGGAGAAGCCCCTATGAGCGCCGCCTATTTCATCACCGGCACCGATACGGATGTCGGCAAGACCACTATCGCCGCCGGCCTGTTACACGCCGCCCGGCAAGCGGGCAGAAGCACTGCGGCTGGAAAGCCCGTGGCTTCCGGCTGCCAGGTCACGGCCAAGGGCTTGCGCAACGCCGATGCCCTGGCGCTGCTGGCCGAGTGTTCATTGCCGTTGAGTTATGCCGAGGTCAACCCGGTGGCGTTCGAACCCGCCATCGCGCCCCACCTGGCCGCGCGGGAGGCCGGCGTCGCGCTGACGGTGCAGTCGTTGTTGAAACCCATGCAGCAGATTCTGGCGCGTCAGGCGGATTTCACCCTCATCGAAGGCGCAGGCGGTTGGCGGGTGCCGTTGGCTGACCAGGACAACCTGTCGGACCTGGCCATGGCGCTGCAACTGCCGGTGATCCTGGTGGTGGGCGTGCGCCTGGGATGCATCAGCCATGCCTTGCTCACCGCCGAAGCCATCGCCCGGGACGGTTTGCCCTTGGCCGGTTGGGTGGCGAATATCATCGACCCCAAGACCTCTCGTCTGGAAGAAAACCTCGCGACCCTGGCCGAGCGTTTGCCCGCACCATGCCTGGGCCGAGTGCCAAAGCTCAAGCACGCCGGCGCCGAGGCGGTAGCTGAGTACCTGCAACTGGACCTGCTTGACTGATTCTGGCTATCGGCAAGGCATTATGCCATTAGTGTTTTTAACGGGCTTTTTGCCAGTATGTCTGCTTCAATTCAACTTCACGATTCTCTAAAGGCAGGTTGAAGCCATGGACATCTCTGGCAGCAGCGCGTTTTACTCGGGGCTGAGCACCATTCAGGCCGGGCAGAGCCGTGTCGACCAGGCCGCCGGCAGGATTGCCAGCGCCGCGACCACCCAGCCGTCTGACGCACAGAGCGACCGGTTGCAAGCCAATGACCGCGCCCAGCCGACGAATTCGGCGAGCAATATGGTTGAAATGGCCCAAGGCAAGTTTCAAGTGGAGTTGGGCGCCAAGGTCGCCAAGGCTTCAGACGAAATGCTCGGTACCCTGATCGACACCTTCGCTTAACCCCTCTTTCGTACGACCGGCTTCTTCCTGGGGCTGGTCGCCTTTGCGCAATCCTCCATTTTCTTCTGAACACCTTGTGGCATCCCGCCGCAGGCCTCGCCATGCCTGCCATTGACCCGCGTCATGACAAACGGTGTCTGGACGACGCTTGACATCCCCAGGTCGTAAACGTATGTTTCAAACACCTGTTTGACCGCCACAACACATCCACGCGGTTGTTCATTCCAGATACATCAGCAGAGGTTTATCGCTATGCCTGACTACAAGGCCCCCTTGCGTGATATTCGCTTCGTTCGTGACGAACTGCTCGGCTATGAAGCGCACTATCAGAGCCTGCCGGCTTGCCAGGACGCTACCCCGGACATGGTTGACGCCATTCTCGAAGAAGGCGCCAAGTTTTGTGAGCAAGTGCTGGCACCGTTGAACCGCGTGGGTGACATCGAAGGGTGCACCTGGAGTGAGTCTGGCGTTAAAACCCCTGCTGGTTTCAAAGAAGCCTACAAGCAATTCGTCGAAGGCGGCTGGCCAAGCCTGGCCCACGACGTGGAGCACGGTGGCCAAGGCCTGCCGGAATCCCTGGGCCTGGCCGTGAGCGAAATGGTCGGCGAAGCCAACTGGTCATGGGGCATGTACCCGGGCCTGTCCCATGGTGCGATGAACACCATTTCCGAGCATGGCACCCCCGAGCAGCAAGAGGCTTACCTGACCAAGCTGGTATCGGGCGAGTGGACCGGCACCATGTGCCTGACCGAACCACACTGCGGTACCGACCTGGGCATGCTGCGCACCAAGGCCGAGCCTCAGGCTGACGGTTCCTACAAAGTCTCCGGTACCAAGATCTTCATCTCGGCCGGTGAACACGACATGGCCGACAACATCGTCCACATCGTGCTGGCCCGCCTGCCGGACGCACCGGCGGGTACCAAAGGCATCTCGCTGTTCATCGTGCCCAAGTTCCTGCCCAACGCCGACGGCTCGATCGGTGCGCGCAACGCCGTGAGCTGCGGTTCCCTGGAACACAAGATGGGTATCCACGGTAACGCCACCTGTGTGATGAACTTCGACGCGGCTACCGGTTTCCTGATCGGCCCGGCGAACAAAGGCCTGAACTGCATGTTCACCTTTATGAACACCGCTCGCCTGGGCACCGCGCTGCAAGGCCTGGCCCACGCCGAGATCGGCTTCCAGGGCGGCCTGAAATACGCCCGCGATCGCTTGCAGATGCGTTCCCTGACTGGCCCGAAAGCGCCGGAAAAGGCCGCCGACCCGATCATCGTGCACCCTGACGTGCGCCGCATGCTGCTGACCATGAAAGCCTTCGCCGAAGGTAACCGTGCGATGGTGTACTTCACCGCCAAGCAAGTGGACATCGTCAAATACGGCACCGACGACGAGGCCAAGAAACAGGCCGACGGCCTGCTGGCATTCATGACCCCGATTGCCAAGGCGTTCATGACCGAAGTCGGTTTTGAATCCGCCAACCACGGTGTGCAGATCTATGGCGGCCACGGCTTTATCGCCGAGTGGGGCATGGAGCAGAACGTTCGCGACAGCCGTATCTCCATGCTGTATGAAGGCACCACCGGCATCCAGGCACTGGACCTGCTCGGCCGTAAAGTGCTGATGACCCAGGGCGAAGCGCTCAAGGGCTTCACCAAGATCGTGCACAAGTTCTGCCAGGCCAACGAAGGCAACGACGCGGTCAAGGAGTTCGTGGCACCGCTGGCTGCGCTGAACAAAGAGTGGGGCGAGTTGACCATGAAGGTCGGCATGGCCGCGATGAAAGACCGCGAAGAAGTGGGGGCCGCTTCGGTGGATTACCTGATGTACTCCGGTTACGCCTGCCTGGCTTACTTCTGGGCCGACATGGCGCGCCTGGCTGCCGAAAAACTCGCCGCCGGTACCAGCGAAGAAGCGTTCTACACCGCCAAGCTGCAAACCGCGCGCTTCTACTTCCAGCGCATCCTGCCGCGGACCCGTACTCACGTGGCCACCATGCTGTCGGGCGCCAGTAACCTGATGGACATGAAAGAAGAAGACTTCGGCCTGGCTTACTAAGCCTTACCGGGTTCATCTGAAACCGTCGCTTCCCTTGGGAGCGGCGGTTTTTTCATTGGGGGATAAAAAACACAGTGCAGCGCTCAGGGATTTTCTCCGGCTGCCGTTACAGTGATGGCAATGTGATACATGGCGGGCAGGGTGTGCTTAACTGTTCGCATCAAGGCACAGTGCCACTACTTTTTGCGGGTCGGAGTTTTACCCTTGTCACGCGTGTCTGCTTTACGTTTCAGTCACTTTCTTCCTTCGTTGCTGCTGTTGCTGGCCGGGCTCTCGGCTGCGTACGTCAAGGACCTCAGCGTCTTCTTCACCTCGCTGTTCAATGTGTTGCCGACCCTGGTGCTGTTGCTGGGCGGTTCGTACTGCGCGGTTTATCGCCGTCAGCGTGAATTGTTCCTGATGATCACGGTGTACATCGCCTACTTCCTGCTCGATACCCAGACCGATTTCTATCGCGACAATGGCCGCGTGCGCGAAGACGCGGCTGTGGTGTTTCACCTGTGTTGCCTGTTATTGCCGTTGCTGTTCAGCATCTACGCGCTGTGGCAGGAGAAGACCCACCTGTTTCGCGACTTCGTTGCCCGTTGTGCGGTGCTGCTGGCAATCGGCAGTGTTGCGCTGGCCCTGGAGCAAAGTTATCCCCAGGCACTGCTGAACTGGCTGGCGGAGATCCGCTGGCCAGCCCTGCATGGGACCTGGATGAGCCTGATCCAGCTGTCATACCCGATGTTCCTGGTCGGCTTCCTCACTCTGGCGGCGCAATACTGGTACCAGCCGCGTCCGCTGCATGCGGCGCAACTGGTCGGGTTGCTGGGGATGTTCTGGATGTTGCCGCAGACCTTCATCCTGCCGTTCACGCTGAATATCATGTGCAGCCAGGTCATGCTGATGATCGCCGCCGGCGTGGCCCACGAGGCTTATCAAATGGCATTCCGCGATGAACTGACCGGCCTGCCGGGGCGCCGAGCCTTGAACGAACGCATGCAGCGGCTGGGGCGCAATTATGTGCTGGCGATGACCGACGTCGATCACTTCAAGCGCTTCAATGACACCCATGGTCACGATGTGGGCGACCAGGTGCTGCGCCTGGTGGCGAGCAAGCTGTCCAAGGTCAATGGGGGTGGGCGTGCCTACCGCTACGGCGGTGAAGAATTCGCCGTGGTGTTTGCCGGCAAGACCCTGGATGAGTGCATGCCGCACCTGGAGGAAATCCGCGAGATCGTCGCCAACTACGACATCAAGCTGCGCAATTCGGACCGGCCCCAGGATGATCAACAAGGCCGTCAACGCCGGGCGGGCAGCGGCGCGTCGAGTGTGTCGGTGACGGTCAGCATCGGCGTGGCCGAACGCCAGATCGACCAGCGCACGGCGGAAGAAGTGCTCAAGTCCGCCGACCAGGCGCTGTACGCCGCCAAGGGCGCGGGGCGTAACTGTGTGGTTGCGGCCGGGCAGACCCGCCGTGGCGCGGTGCGCATGCAGAGCGCTGCCGGTTGAGTGATGGCGCTGTATTCAGCGGTTCTACAATGATTGTCCGAGGCGCTGGCCGGCAGTAGGTTGAAAGGATCTGCCGCCGGAGACACCGCCATGCCTGAGTACAAAGCTCCCCTGCGCGACATGCGCTTTCTGATCGACAACGTGTTTGATTTCCACGGCCACTACGCTGCCCTGGGCGCCACGGATGCCAGCCCGGACATGGTCAGTGCAATCCTGGAGGAAGGCGCCAAATTCTGCGAGAACGTGCTTTCGCCACTCAACCGCAGTGGTGATGAAGAGGGCTGCCATTTCGACAACGGCGTGGTGACCACGCCCAAGGGCTTCAAGGAAGCCTTCGCCCAGTACGTCGAGGGCGGCTGGCACGGGGTGGCGGCAGACCCGGCCTACGGTGGCCAGGGCCTGCCGCAATCGTTGGGCCTGGTGCTCAGCGAGATGATCGGCTCCAGCAACACCTCGTGGGGCATGTATCCGGGCCTGACCCACGGCGCGATGTCGGCGATCCACGCCCACGGCACCGAAGAGCAGAAGGCCACGTTCCTGAGCAAACTCACCGCAGGCGAATGGACCGGCACCATGTGCCTGACCGAAGCCCATTGCGGCACCGACCTGGGCCTGATCAAGACCCGTGCCGTGCCCCAGGCGGATGGCAGCTACGCGATCACCGGCAGCAAGATCTTCATCTCGGCCGGTGAGCACGACATGAGCGCCAATATCATCCATCTGGTGCTGGCCAAGCTGCCGGACGCGCCGGCGGGCACCAAGGGTATCTCGTTGTTTATCGTGCCCAAGTTCCATGTGGATTCGGCTGAGCGCAATGCGGTGCACTGCGGCTCCATCGAGCACAAGATGGGCATCAAGGCCTCGGCCACGTGCGTGCTCAACTTCGACGGCGCCAAGGGCTTTTTGATTGGCGAGGCGAACAAGGGCCTCAACTGCATGTTCACCATGATGAACCACGCCCGCCTGGGCACCGGCATGCAGGGCCTGTGCAATGGCGAGGCGAGCTTCCAGGGCGCGATCAAGTACGCCAACGACCGCCTGCAGATGCGCGCGCTGACCGGCGCCAAGGCCCCGGAGAAAGCCGCCGACCCGATCATCGTGCATCCCGATGTGCGCCGTATGCTGCTGACCATGAAAGCCTTCAACGAAGGCAACCGCGCACTCACCTATTTCACCGCGCAGTTGCTCGACACCGCGCACCTTTGCAACGACGCCGGCCAGCGCCAGGAGGCCGAAGACCTGTTGGCGTTCCTCACCCCCATCTGCAAAGCCTTTATGACCGACACCGGGCTGGAGGTGACCAACCACGGCATGCAGATATTCGGCGGCCATGGCTACATTCGTGAGTGGGGCATGGAGCAACTGGCACGCGATGCGCGGATTGCACCGATCTACGAAGGCACCAACGGCATCCAGGCCCTCGATCTGTTGGGGCGCAAGGTGCTGGGCAGCCAGGGCAAGCTGCTGCGCGGTTTTACTAAAATAGTGCATAAGTTTTGCGCGGCGAATGCCGAACATGCGCAGCTCAAGGGCTATGTGGTGCAGCTTAATCAACTGAATCAGGAATGGGGCGAGCTGACTACCCAGGTCGGTATGGCCGCGATGAAAAACCCGGATGAGGTGGGCGCAGCGGCGGTGGATTACTTGATGTACAGCGGTTACATCATCCTCGCCTACCTGTGGCTGCGGATGGCCATTGCCGCGCTGGCGCAGGATGACACTGAGTTTGCCAAAGCCAAGCTGGCCACTTGCGACTTTTACTTCAAGCGTCTGCTGCCACGTACCGCAACCCATCGCGCCGCCGTGGAAGCGGGCAGCGAATGCCTGATGAGTCTGCCTGCGGAGTCGTTTGCGTTGTGATGACTTAAAAATACCAATCAGTCACAAGTGGACCCTATGTGTCTGAAAAGTTGTTCGGGTACACTCGGAGCCTGTAAAACCGATCCTATCGAATCACTTTTCACGTTCTCACGAGGTTTGCCATGGCTGATTACAAAGCGCCGCTGCGTGATATGCGCTTCGTCCTCAACGAAGTCTTTGAGGTCGCCACCACTTGGGCCCAATTGCCGGCATTGGCAGACAGCGTTGACGCCGAGACCGTAGAGGCCATCCTCGAAGAAGCCGGCAAGGTCACCGCCAAATCCATCGCCCCGCTCAGCCGCGGTGGCGATGAACAGGGCTGCCGTTGGGATAACACCGCGGTGTTTACTCCGGAGGGTTATCCACAGGCCTACAAGACCTACGCTGAAGGTGGCTGGGTCGGCGTAGGCGGCGACCCCGTGTTTGGCGGCATGGGCATGCCCAAGGCGGTATCGGCCCAGGTCGAGGAGATGATCAACTCGTCAAGCCTGGCGTTCGGCCTGTACCCGATGCTGACCTCCGGCGCCTGCGTGTCGATCAACACCCACGCCAGCGAGGAACTCAAGGCCATCTACCTGCCGAAGATGTATTCCGGCGAGTGGGCCGGCTCCATGTGCCTGACGGAAGCACACGCCGGTACCGACCTGGGGATTATCCGCACCAAGGCCGAGCCGCAGGCAGACGGTTCCTACAGGATCAGCGGAACCAAGATCTTTATCACTGGCGGTGAACACGACCTCACCGAGAACATCATTCACCTGGTACTGGCCAAGTTGCCGGACGCACCGGCCGGTCCGAAGGGGATTTCGCTGTTCCTGGTGCCGAAGTTCATGGTCAACGCCGACGGCAGCCTGGGCGCGCGCAACCCGGTGAGCTGCGGCTCCATCGAACACAAGATGGGTATCCAGGCATCCGCCACCTGCGTGATGAACTTCGACGAAGCCGTGGGTTACCTGGTGGGCGAACCCAACCGTGGGTTGGCGGCGATGTTCACCATGATGAACTATGAGCGCCTTGGCGTGGGTATCCAGGGCCTGGCGTCCGGCGAGCGCTCCTACCAGAACGCGATTGAATATGCCCGCGACCGCCTGCAAAGCCGTGCGCCGACCGGTGCCCAGGCCAAAGACAAAGTGGCCGACCCGATCATCGTCCACCCCGACGTGCGCCGTATGCTGTTGACCATGAAAGCCGCCAACGAAGGCGGTCGCGCGTTTTCCACCTATGTGGCGACGCAGCTGGACATCGCCAAGTTCAGTGACGATGCCGCTGCCCGCGAGCGGGCCGATAACCTGGTGGCCTTGTTGACGCCGGTCGCCAAGGCGTTCCTCAGCGACCTGGGCCTGGAAACCACCGTGCTCGGCCAGCAAGTGTTTGGCGGCCACGGTTACATTCGCGAATGGGGCCAGGAGCAACTGGTGCGTGATGTACGCATCACGCAGATCTACGAAGGCACCAACGGCATCCAGGCACTGGATTTGATGGGGCGCAAGATCGTCGGTAGCGGCGGTGCGTTCTACACCTTGTTCGCCGACGAGATTCGCCAGTTCATCGCCTCGGCGGGGCCCGAACTGGCTGAGTTCAGCCAACCGTTGAGCGCAGCGGTGGATAACCTGGACGAATTGACCGCCTGGGTGCTGGATCGCGCCAGGACCAACCCGAACGAGATCGGCGCAGCCTCGGTGGAGTATTTGCATGCATTTGGTTACATGGCCTACGCCTATATGTGGGCACGTATGGCCAAGGCCGCGTTGGGCAAGGAGACTGAGGAAGACTTCTACGCCAGCAAACTGGGCACCGCGCGCTTCTACTTTGCGCGTCTGTTGCCACGTATTCACTCGCTGAGTGCGTCGGTAAAAGCCGGTAGCGAATCCTTGTTTTTGCTGGATGAGGCACTGTTCTAAGGGCTTGGAGGGCGTGTAAGCATTCTCTTACATGACGTACTGCTAATCGTCCTCTATCGCCAAATTGGATCCACGGATAATCTACTTCACATGGACGTCGCGCAGGAAGCGCAAAGCAACAACACGGACACGTAGGATTCTGCCAGGATGGCGGAGTGAAATGGATGTCAGGGAAACAGTCTGCAAAGCCCCGCTTCGGCGGGGTTTTCTTTTGCCCGCGAAAAAGTCAGGCGCCGAATTTCACGGCAGTGCCTGCGGCGCATTCATCACGTCTTCCAGCAAGGTGCGCAGCAGCGCCATGGTTGCCTGCTGGCGCTGTACATCGCGACACACCAAACCTACCTTTAGTGGCACCCTGGGTTCACTCAAGGGCTTCCAGAGCAGCGACTGGCTGTTGTGTTCGTCCTGGGAGCGTCCCGGCAGCACCGTGGCCAATTTGGTGTTAGGCAAGCTGTCGAGAATCCCCACCATGGTATTCAACTCCGCCTGTACCTGCGGCCGGCGTCCGAGGTTGGATAACTGACCCTGCCAGATCTGTCGAACCTGGAACTCTTCCCCCAGCAACAACATCGGCAGTTCGGCGGCCTGTTTCAGCGAGACTTTCTTGAATTCGCGCAGGGGATGGTCCTCGGGGATGACCACCTTCAGCTCATCCTCATACAACAACACGCCGTGCAGCCCCGGCTGGCGTGGCGGCAGATAGCTGATGCCGATGTCCAGCGAGCCGTTAAGCAACCGCCGTTCAATCTCGATCCCGGTCAATTCGTAGATCTGCACCACCAGGTGCGGCTGGGCCTTGCGCACGCGCTCGAGCATTTGCGGGACCAGGCTGGTGTGCACGGTTTGCAGCACGCCGATGGCCAGGGTGCGCATGGCCTGGCCCTTGAAGTTACGCAAGGCTTCGACGGCTTGCTGCATGCCATCGATCAGCGGCAAGGCATGGTTGTACAGCGTATGGGCGGCCAGGGTGGGCAGCAGGCGTTTGCTGCTGCGTTCGAACAGGCTCACATCGAGGTTGCGCTCCAACTGGCGGATCTGTTGTGAGAGCGCCGGCTGGGAGATCGACAGGCGTTCAGCGGCACGGCCCACATGGCCTTCTTCATACACCGCGACGAAATAACGCAGTTGCTTAAAATCCATAAGGCTTACTTATCGAAAAAGCTGGAAAATCGAAATGGCCGGTAGCCCCCGAGGCGCCTAGTCTAGCGCCTATTCGCAGGGCTTACAGGGCCGGATCGGGCAATGAACAGCGTTTATGTTGATGGCGTTTACATAGGCAAGGCAACACACCCGCAGACAGTGATTGCAGGGAAAACCGACCAAGGCCCGGTTGCCACTGGGGGCAAGCTGTGAATCTCTTCAATATGCGTCGCCCCGTGCCCAGCCTGGACGACCTGGTGCTGGAGGCTTCACCCGATACGCTGTCCAGCGAGGCGCTGATGCCCACTGTGGCGAGGCCGCCTCAGGTTTTCGTCCGTGGCCAGGGCTCCTGGCTGTGGGACAGCGACGAGCGTGCCTACCTGGATTTCAGCCAGGGCAACGCTGCCAACAGCCTCGGCCACAGCCCGCAGGTCTTGATCAAAGCCCTTGCCGACCAGACCCAGGCCCTGATCAATCCAGGCCTGGGTCTGCATAACCGCGCTCAACTCAATCTTGTCGACCGCCTGTGCCATCGTACCGGCAGCGACCAGGCCTACCTGCTCAACAGTGGCGCAGAGGCCTGCGAAGCGGCGATCAAGCTGGCGCGCAAGTGGGGCCAACTGCATCGCGGCGGGGCCTACCGCATTATCAGCGCGAGCAATGGTTGCCATGGTCGCAGTTTCGCGGCACTGGCGGCGTCGGCCGGCAATCTGGAAAACCGCTTTGAACCGCAATTGCCCGGCTTCAGCCATGTGCCGTTCAACGATCTGCCGGCCCTGCATGCAGCGGTCGATGCACAGACAGTCGCCATCCTGCTGGAGCCGGTCCAGAGCGAAGCCGGTGTGATCCCCGCGACGGAGCATTACCTCAAGGGGGTTGAACGGCTGTGCCGCGAACTGGGGATCCTGCTGATCCTCGACGAAGTACAAACCGGCCTTGGCCGTTGCGGCACCTTGCTTGCCGAACAGCAATACGGCGTGCGAGCCGACATCATCACCCTCGGCAAAGGCCTGGGCGGCGGCGTGCCATTGGCTGCGCTGCTGGCGCGCGGCAACGCCTGTTGCTTCGATGTGGGTGAGCTGGAAGGTACCCATCATGGCAACGCATTGATGGCATCGGCCGGGCTGGCGGTACTCGATACGGTGCTGGAGCACGGCTTCCTGGAACACGTACGTGAATCCGGCCTTTACCTGGGCGAAGGCCTTGCCCGGCTGGCCTACCGCTACGACCAGGGCCCATTGCGCGGCCACGGCCTGATGTGGGGCCTGACGTTGTCGGATGATTCTGCAGATGCAGTGGTAAAAGCCGCCCTGCACGAAGGCCTGATCCTCAACGCCCCGCAACCTGACTGCCTGCGCTTCACCCCGGCGCTTACGGTGAGCAAAAGCAACATCGACGAAATGCTCCTGCGCCTGGCCCGCGCTTTTTCCCGGGTGCGCACCGCCCAGTTGCAATGCCGCAAGGGCATCGCCGTCTGACCCACATTCCTGAACCGTCTCGCGGTATACGCGGCGCCTCCAGCCTGATTTTTTCGGCTGGGGGCGTTTTTTTGCGTGTGAAATTTTTGGATTGAAAGCGTTGATTGATCGCCTGTGAAAACAATGGCTTTTTAGCGTGCGTCGATAAGGACTGTCGACGGAGCACGGGTTGCTCCACTTCTAATCTATACCACTGGGTGGTATGTTTGTGGGAAGGGATATCCATGAGGCTTAGGTTATTTAAAACACGGCAGTTTGCTGATGCGGCCAGCAAGTCCTGGATCTACGATTCGGAGTTGAGGGACGCGTTTGGCCAATTGCTCAGGGGACAAGCTGACAATTTGGGAGGCGGTGTCTGGAAGAAACGCCTCAACCAGAATAGGCATCGCTCCATAGTGTTGGCCAAGGGCAGGCAATACTGGGTTTATCAGTTGCTGTTCGCCAAGCAAGACCAAAGCAATATCAGTCAGAAAGATTTGGCTTGGTTTCGGGCGATGGCAAAAGTTTATGAAGGCTTAAACGAAACGCAGATCCAGCAGCTCTTGGATCTCAGGGAGTTTGTGGAGATACATCATGACCAAAAAATATGAAAGTGAAGCGCTGGAGTCCATTCACCAATCCGCCAAAGCGCTTTATGCCATCGGTGCTATTAGTAAAACTACCCTTCGTGAATACGACGAAGCGTGCTTCTCTGCCGTCCCGGAACAAATACCTGCCGAACAGATCAAGCTGCTACGTGAAAGTAGCCATGTCAGCCAACCGGTGTTTGCTCGTTACCTGAATACCAGCGCCTCCACGGTGAAGAAATGGGAATCTGGCGAGAAGCAACCCAGCGGCATGGCGCTCAAACTTCTTAGTATCGTGCAAAAGCATGGGTTAGAAATTCTGGCCTGAGGGATGGCCCGGTGCCAGATCCCACTGAACCCTCACGAACGCCCAAGGTCGATTAGCTACACGGTTCACACGAGCCGATTTTCTGGAGCTGACCCATGGACTTCATTCGTATCATCATCGCCATTCTGCTGCCGCCACTGGGTGTGTTCCTGCAAGTGGGTTTCGCTGGCGCGTTCTGGCTGAATATTCTGCTGACCTTGTGCGGTTACTTCCCAGGCATCATTCACGCCGTGTACATCATCGCCAAGCGCTGAGCCCGTCAGCCTTTTGCGATGAGCCGTGAATTGCGATCATTGCGAAAGGCCAGTTGCTCGATGGTCTGGGTAGCGTGCTCGGCTTCCTCCCGCGCCTTGAGGATGATGCCGTGCTGCTCGGACTTGCTGCACACCGGGTCGGCATTGCTCGCATCCCCCGTGAGCATGAAGGCCTGGCAACGGCAGCCACCGAAATCCTTTTCCTTTTCATCGCACGAACGACACGGCTCGGGCATCCAGTCGTAGCCGCGAAAGCGGTTGAACCCGAAAGAGTCGTACCAAATGTGCTGCATGCTATGGTCGCGCACATTGGGAAACTGCACCGGCATCTGTCGGGCGCCGTGGCAGGGCAGGGCGGTGCCGTCTGGCGTCACGGTCAGAAAGATACTGCCCCAGCCGTTCATACAGGCCTTCGGGCGCTCCTCGTAGTAGTCCGGTGTCACGAAGATCAGCTTGCACGGATGGCCTTCGGCTTCGAGCTTGGCACGGTATTCGTTGGTGATGCGTTCGGCGCGCACCAGTTGTTCCTTCGTCGGCAATAAACCCACGCGATTGAGCTGCGCCCAGCCATAGAACTGGCAGGTGGCAAGCTCGACAAAATCCGCTTCCAGCGCAATACACAGCTCGATGATACGGTCGATCTTGTCGATATTGTGCCGATGGGTGACGAAGTTCAGCACCATCGGGTAGCCATGCGCCTTCACTGCGCGGGCCATTTCCAGCTTTTGCGCGAAGGCTTTTTTCGAACCCGCCAGCAGGTTGTTCACCTGTTCGTCGCTGGCCTGGAAGCTAATCTGGATATGGTCCAGGCCGGCTTTCTTGAAATCGCTGATCTTCTGCTCGGTCAGGCCGATGCCCGAGGTGATCAGGTTGGTGTAGAACCCCAGCTTGCGCGCCTCGGCGATCAACTCGGCGAGGTCCTGGCGCACCAGCGGCTCACCGCCGGAAAACCCCAGTTGCGCCGCGCCCATCTCGCGGGCCTCGCGAAATACCTTGACCCACTGCTCGGTGCTCAGCTCCTTGCCCTGCTCGGCAAAGTCCAGCGGGTTGGAGCAATACGGGCATTGCAGCGGGCAGCGGTAGGTCAACTCGGCGAGCAACCACAGCGGCAGGCCGATGGCGGGTTTCTCAGGCAAGGGTGATCCAGTGCTCAGCACGGGCGACCTCCATGAATTGCTCGATGTCGTCACCCAGCTCAGGCACGCCGGGGAACTGTTCTTCGAGGGCAGCAATGATCGCCGCCACGTCGCGCTCACCGTCAATCAGGCCACCAATCAGCGCGGCGCTGTCGTTGAGCTTGATCATGCCTTCGGGGTAGAGCAACACATGGCCTTTTTGCGCGGGTTCGTACTGGTAACGGTAGCCCTGGCGCCAGGTCGGTTTTCTGCTGCGATCGAAGCTCATAGGGTGATCCCTTTATGCCACACCCGCTGCTCGGTCACGCTGTGATACGGCGGGCGTTTCAGTTCGTAGGCCATGCTCATGGCATCCAGCATGCTCCACAGGATGTCGAGTTTGAACTGGAGGATTTCCAGCATGCGCTCCTGGCCTTCACGGGTGGTGTAGTGCTGCAAGGTGATTGCCAGCCCATGCTCCACATCGCGCCGCGCCTGGCCCAGGCGGGTGCGGAAATACTCGTATCCGGTGGGGTCGATCCACGGGTAGTGCTGCGGCCAGCTGTCGAGGCGCGACTGATGGATCTGCGGCGCGAACAGCTCGGTGAGGGAGCTGCTGGCGGCTTCCTGCCAGCTGGCGCGGCGCGCAAAGTTGACGTAGGCGTCTACCGCAAAGCGTACGCCGGGCAGCACCAGTTCCTGGGAACGCAACTGGTCGGGGTCGAGGCCGACCGCCTGGCCCAAGCGCAGCCAGGCTTCGATGCCGCCGTCCTCACCGGGTGCGCCATCGTGGTCGAGCAGGCGCTGGATCCATTCGCGACGGATCTCGCGGTCCGGGCAGTTGGCCAGGATCGCCGCATCTTTCAGCGGGATGTTCACCTGGTAATAGAAACGGTTGGCGACCCAGCCCTGGATCTGCTCGCGGGTGGCACGGCCTTCATACATCGCCACATGGTACGGGTGATGAATATGGTAGAAGGCGCCTTTGGCCCGCAAGGCGGCTTCGAACTCGGCGGTGCTCAATGGTGTGTCAGTCATGTCGTCTGCTCCTACAATTCAATGCTCATGCCGTCGTAAGCGACTTCGACATTGCGCCGCACCAGTTCCGCGCGCTCGGGAGAATCTTCATCGAGGATCGGGTTGGTGTTGTTGATGTGGATAAGCACCTTGCGCTGCTTGGGCAATTGCTCCAGCACTTCGAGCATGCCGCCGGGGCCATTCTGCGCCAGGTGGCCCATCTCGCGGCCGGTACGGGTGCCGACGCCACGGCGCTGCATTTCATCGTCGTCCCACATCGTACCGTCCACGAGCAGGCAATCGCTGCCGGCCATGATCTCCAGCAACGGCGCGTCGACTTTGCCCAGGCCCGGGGCGTAGAACAGTTTGCCGCCGGTGCGCAGGTCTTCGACGATCAGGCCGATGTTATCGCCAGGGTGCGGGTCGAAGCGGTGCGGTGAGTAGGGCGGGGCAGCGCTGCGCAGTGGCAGCGGGGTGAAGCGCAGGTTGGGGCAGGCCGGGATGGTGAAGCTGGCATCCAGCTCGATGCGGTTCCAGGCCAGGCCGCCGTTCCAGTGGGTGAGCATGGTGAACAGCGGGAAGCCGGTGCTCAGGTCTTCATGGACCATGTCGGTGCACCACACCTGGTGCGGGCAACCTTCGCGCAGGCTCAACAGGCCGGTGGTGTGGTCGATCTGGCTGTCCATCAGGATGATGGCACTGATGCCGGTGTCGCGCAGTGCGCGGCCGGGCTGCATCGGCGCAAAACCCTGGAGTTGCGCGCGGATATCCGGTGAGGCATTGCACAGTACCCAGTTCACGCCATCGTCGGAAATGGCGATGGACGACTGGGTCCGCGCCTGCGTCCGCAGGCTGCCGTCACGAAAACCTGCGCAGTTCACGCAGTTGCAGTTCCACTGCGGGAAGCCGCCGCCAGCGGCGGAACCTAGAATCTGGACAAACATGGCCGCTCCATCAAGCAAAGCTCAAAACAAAAACGCCCCGGGCGAACCGAGGCGTTGTATTACCCAGCGGCTTAGCGGCTGGCGAAGTACATGGTGACTTCGAAGCCGATGCGCAGATCAGTGTAAGCAGGTTTGGACCAGGTCATATTCTTACTCCTACGAAGGGATGGGACGTTTACTACCAAGTAATACATATAGTCCACCTCCAGTCGGAGATGTTCAGATGTGTGCGTGGGAATGTTACGCAATTCTTCTCAAGTTAGCGCTGTCTTGGTGGAAAAAGCATGTTGCAGGGTTGGCAATGATCAGCTCGCCGGTTGCCAGCTCTCGTCGACAGGCGGGCCGTTGGCGATGCAGCGCCAGCCGCCGGTCGCATCCTGCAGCTGTTGGGCCGCGTGTTGCAGGTCCTCCCGTGTGCGGGCCTGGATCAGTTGTTGAAGCCGGTACAGGTAATCCGACGGATGGCCCGCCAGGCGCGCGTGCCAAAGCAGTTCGGCGCTTTGGGTGATCGGTAACGTCGCAGCGCAGAACTGCTGTGCCAAGGCGTGATTGCCCACGTCATCGGTGCCGTCGATCAACAACGGTAGGTGTTTCAGGAAGGCTTGCAGGTGATCGACGATACCTGCCAGTGAAACGCTGGGTGATTGCACACCCAACAGCAGGCCGGTTTGCCCGTTGATCTGTCGGACACCGCTGAATACGGCGTAGCCCAATTGCAACTCGACCCTCAGGCGTTGGTAGAACGGCCCTTGGAGCACGTGCCCAAGCAGCCGCCATGAGGCTTCATCGGCCAGGGATTGGCTGGGTGCCGGGCAAAACAGCAGCACGGCGGCTTCGGTTGAGTCAGTTTTAACCGTATGCCACACACGTTGACCGCCGAGGTGTTGAAGAGAAGGTTCGAAGTGTGCAGGTTGCCCAGGCAGACGGGCGGCGGCTGCCTTTATCAACGTTTCACATGCGGCGGGCAGACTCAGCCCCAGGCCGTGCCAGCGCGCAGTGGCCCAGGATCCAGGCTGTTCGCTGGCGTCGGCACGGCCGGTGGCGCAGCACGCGGGCAGGGCCTGGAGCAGTTTCCGGATAGCGATCATGGGCGCAGGTGCCGGGGCAGTTTCCTGCGGCAGGTTCAGGCGCTGCGCCAACGCCTCCAGCACGGCCGGCATCGGCTCGTGCAGCCCAGTCATCTTCACCAGCCAATCATGGCCGGTGGCTTCGAGAGATAATTCGACGCCCGCCTGGCGCGCATATTCACGCAATGGCTGCAAGGTGTTTTCCAGCCCGGCAGGCGCTGGCGCGTCGAAGCGCCACTGCACATACAGCGCACCTTCATCGCCGTCATCCGCCAAGGCCTGGCTGAAGGTCAGCGCCGATACGTCCCTTCGCCCCCGTGAACGATCCTGGGCAAACGTGCGCAAGCCTCGGTGAGCGCTGGTTTGGCCACGGATCAGGCCGGCGCGTTCTTCTTTGACCGGTGGGCGCAGGAACGGGTTGTTCGGGGGCAGTTGCCAACGGTGTTCGGCGGGCGGCAAGTGCAGTGAATCAAGCAGGGCCTTGAGCGCGGCGACGCCCAGTTCACTGAGGTCTTCGCTGTTGTTTCGAGCCAATGCCAGGGCGCCCTGGACCTGTTGTTGGCGAGCGTTCAGCAGGGCGAACTCTTCGCGCAGTGGCGTCCAATCGCTGTGTGCGAAAAAGCTCAGCCAGTCGTGCAGCAGCGCCTCAATGGGTGTGGTCGGTTCGTCCTTGCTGTCGAGTGTAAAGTCGATGTCCAGCACGGCTTGTCCGGCGAAGTGGTACAGCACCGATGCCTGCAGGGCGCTGGCCAAGTGTCGGGTTTTTAACTCGGCGAGCAGCCCGCCCGGCGCAGAGGCATTGAGCCAGGTGCAGAGGAAATCCAGGGCTTCACGGGGCGCGTCACAGGTGATGACGTGGTGCAGGTGGTTGTTGTCGATGTGTTGATAGCGCCGAGCCTGGCCTCGCATCAAGGCCGGTGGTGAGGCCTGCGGATGCAAGGGGCCAGCGATCAGTTGCGCGCTGAAACGCTGCGCCAGGGCTTCCAGTTCTTGCAGCGGTTGCGGGCCGGCGAGGCTCAAGGTCATCTGCCCGCTTTGATAGAAATATCCGTGGAATTCCCTGAGTGCCTTTTGAAATTCCTCGCGCTCCACCGGCAGGCTGTCGCGGTTGCCCGCGTGAAAGCCGCGCAGTGGATGATCCGCTGCCAAGCCTTCTAGCAGCGCCACCTGCTGCTGTGCCTTGGCATCCTGGGACCAGGCGACGTACTCGGCGTGCAGCACTTCGCGCTCGCGCCGTTGATCTTCCGGGGTCAGGCGCGGATGGGTCAGCATGTCCGCCAGCCGCTCCAGCCCGTGGGCAAAGACTGAAACCGGGAGTTCAAAGAAGAAGTCCGTGGTGCGTTCGCGGGTGCTTGCATTCACTTGGCCGCCGTGGCACTGCACGTAGGCCATCAGCCCTTCTCCGGCGGGAAAACGCTCGGTTCCCAGAAACAACAAATGCTCAAGAAAATGCGCCAGCCCCGGCCAGGCCAACGGCACGTCGTGGCTACCGGCAGCCACCCGCAGCGCCGCCGCGCAACGTTTTAAGCGCGGTGCATGGCGCAGGGAAACCCGCAGGCCATTGGCTAGGGTCAGGTGAACGGGATAAAGGTGGGCCGGGGCGGGCATGGGCACTTCCAGAACGGGGCAAGTGCCTATGCTAACAAACCCATTCAATCAGGGCTTGTGCAGCGGGCCGTAAAGCTCGGGACGCCGGTCTTGCAGGTAATGGTTGGCGGCGCGGGCGTCGAGGATCGATTGCCGGTCCACTGTCCCGACAATCAAGGCTTCATCCAGGCCCGCCTGGGCGATTCGCTGGCCATCCGGTGCGGCAATGCTGCTTTGCCCGCAGTACTGGATATCGCCTTCGTGCCCGCAGTAATTGGCGTAGGCCACATAGCACTGGTTTTCGAAGGCTCGCGCCCGCACGGTGACATCGGCGACAAAGTCGAACGGCGCCATATTGGCGGTGGGCACCAGGATCAGCTCGGCACCGGCCAGGGCCAGGCGTCGGGTGTTTTCCGGGAACTCCAGGTCATAGCAGATCAGGAACCCCAACTTCCATCCGTTGAGTTCCACCAGCGGGAAATCATCGTCGCCGGCACTGAACATCGAGTGATCCAGATCCCCGAACAGATGGGTCTTGCGGTAGTTGCACAGGCGCTGGCCGTGGGCGTCGATCAACTGCACGGCGTTGTAGATCTGCCCGTCTTCGGCCCGCTCCGGGTAGCCGTACAGAATCGCCAGCCCGGCGCTCTGCGCGATTTCGGCAACGGCTTGGGCAGACTCCCCGTCCTGGGCTTCGGCCAAGGCACCCACGGCTTCGGCACCGATGTTGTAACCGCTGAGGAACATCTCCGGCAGCACCAGCACGTCGGCGCCGGACGCTTCATGCGCCAGTTGGTGCAGACGCTTGAGGTTGCCTGCGACATCCAGCGGCAGCGGTGGGCATTGGTACAGGGCGACGCGCATGTTCAACTCCTTAGTCAGCCAGGGCAATCGGCCCGATCTCATCGAACACATCACCCGGCCCCGGGTTCTCGGGGTGAGTGCTGCCGCCAAAGTGGGTCATGATGCCCCACACCGCGTTCAATGAGGTTTGTACCGCGCCCTCCACCCATGCTGGAGTCCAGGACACGTCGTCACCGGCGATAAAAATTCCACGCTGTTCTGCGGGCATGTCCTTCTGCATGAAGTGCGCATACATACGCTGGTTGTAGCGGTAGTGACCCGGCAGCGCGCCTTTGAAGGCCCCGAGGAAATGCGGGTCGGCTTCCCAGGACACGGTGATCGGGTCGCCGATGATGCGCGCCTTGATGTCGACCTTCGGGTAGATCTTGTTCAAGGCGTCCAGCGCCAGTTTCACCCGCTTGTCGATGGGCTGCGGGAGCATTTTCAGCGCGTCGCTCATCCACGAGTACGACAGGCAGATCACCCCTGGTTTGTCGTCGCCATTGTCGAATAGGTAAGTGCCGCGCGTGAGGCGATCGGTGAGGGTCATGCTCATCAGGTCGCGGCCGGTCTCCGGGTCTTTGTCTTTCCAGAACGGGCGGTCGACCATCACGAAGGTCTTTGACGATTGCATGTAGCGGGTACGGTCCAGGGCCATCCACATCTTTTGCGAGAACAGGGTTTCATCGCACTCGATCTGGGTGGTCAGCAGCCAGCTTTGGCAGGTGGTGAGCACGGCCGCGTATTCGCGGGTATCGCCGTAGTTGTCGGTCACCGCGAAACGGCCATCGGCAGCATGGGCGATGCGTTTTACCCCGGCCCGTGGTGCACCGCGGTGCAGCGAGCTCAGGCTGGTACCGGCGGGCCAATGGGCGCAACGATCCGGCACATGGCGCCAGATGCCCAGCGGCACCTGGGCTACGCCGCCGACCACCAGGTGCTGGTGATCGTCACAGTTGGTCATGACCACGCGGAATATTTCCAGCATGGAGTTGGGGAAATCCGAGTCCCAGCCGCCGGTGCCGAAACCTACCTGGCCAAACACCTCGCGGTGGTGGAACGACAACTTGGCGAAGGCCTTGGAGGTGGCTACGAAGTCGTAGAAGGTGCGGTCGTCCCACAAGGGCACCAGCTTGTTCCACAACGCTTTGAGGCGCGGCACATCACGATCGCGGATGGCTTGCTGGATATCGCCGAACTGCGAGCCGGCTTCCAGGGCGTCGGCCCAGGCGTCAGCCACTTCCTGGAACAGCGCGGGTAAATCGGACAGCTTTTGTGCGTAGTGGGTCTGGCCTTCCAGATCGATCACCGTACTGCCGGAAGCTGGCGTCAGCGGGTTGGGGAAGGGTTTGGTTTCCAGGCCCAGCTTGTCGACGTAGTGATAGAACGCGGTGGACGACACCGGAAAGCGCATGCCGCCCAGCTCGGCGATGATGCCTTCGGCGCCTTCGAAGGCCTGGGAACGCAAACGGCCGCCCATCTTCGAGGCCTCATACACCACGGGCTTGAGGCCCAGCTTCATCAGCTCGTAGGCGGCGACCAACCCGGCGATACCGGCGCCGACGATGGCCACTTCGGCGCCATGGTTGGCGGCGGGGATACTGCCGAGTCCGGCGGGGTGTTCGATCCAGTCATCGAAGGCGAACGGGAAATCCGGGCCAAAGATGGTGATGGGTTTTTTACCGTCGGCAGGGTGGCGATGGGTCTTGCTGATGGTGCTGGACGGAATGCTCATGGCGGGCCCTTGCTGACGACTCGGCGGGAAGTGACCCGCTGAGTATAGGAAAAGATGGCAGCCAGTTTAGGGAGCGTTACGTTCGTTAATAAGACGCAAAGTGTCGTCGGAATGAATTGTTTTTAGTCATAGTGACGAATTAGGTGGTCAGATGGGTTGGCCGCGATCCAATTTGTTACTGAGGATGATCGATGTGGTGGTTTTCTCCACGCCATCGACACTGCCGATCTGGTCCAGTAATTGATCGAGCTGTTCCGGCGAATCGGTGCGCAACCAGGCCACGTAATCGAACTCGCCGCTGACCGCACACAATTGTTGAACCTGGGCCATGGCGCTCAGCCTGCGCAGCACTTCTTTGCCCGAGCGCGGTTGCACGGTGATTCCCACGTAGGCCTGCAAGCCGCCATCTGCCACGCGTTGACCCAGGCGCACACCATAACCGGTGATCACCTGGGTTTTCTCCAGGCGCGCAAGGCGCGACGTCACCGTGGTGCGCGCAATGCCCAACTGCCGGGCGAGCATGGCCACGCTTTCGCGGGCGTTGATCTGCAGGGCGGCGATCAACTGGCGATCGATTTCATCTAGAACAGGCACGTGAGGCTCCGTGACGGGCGGCAATGGGAACGCATGTTACAGGCTTGGATCGGCCAGCAGGCAGCGGGCAAACAGTTGTGGCACCGGCAGGTGACGTTGGCTGTAGCGGCCCAGCAGGATGATCTCGCGGAAAAAAGTCAGCTTGCCCAGCGGGATTATTCTTACTTGGGGCGAGCGCTCCAGCCACAAGCCTGCCTTTGGAATCAACGATACGCCCAGGCCACACTCCACCATCCTGACGATGGCTTCGAGTTCATCCAGCTCCAGCGCCACTTGCATCTCAAGCTTCTGCTCGCGCAGAAACCGGCTCACGAGTCGGCCGCCAAACGAAGCACGGTCATAGCGCACATGGGGCTGGGTGTTGAGTAGGTGCAAAGGGTCGTCGCCCACCAATGTGTTCGGCACGACCAACACGAACGGCTCCTTGCGCAGCACCTGCACATACAACTCCTTGGGCAGGTCGAAGGGCGGTCGAATGATGATTGCCGAATCCAACTCTCCAGCGTCGACCTGGTTCAACAGCTCCAGGGAGACACCAGGCACCAACTTGCACTCAACCGTTGGTGCGGCCTGGCGCAAGCGCACCAACGCCTGGGGCAGCAAACCGGTTTGAGCCGTAGTGATAGCACCGACTTTCAACTCACCCCGGTATTCATTGGTATTCACCGGCACCGCCATGCGGTTGAAGGTCTCCAGAATCTCCTTGGCCAAGGGTAATGCGCGCAAACCGGCGGCATTCAGGGTGGCCTGGCGGCCGGTGCGGTCGAACAACTGCACGCCCAGCGCTTGCTCCAACTGACGAATCTGGGCACTCACCGCTGACTGCGTCAGCCCGATATGCATGCCCGCTGCCGCAAACGTCCCGTGGCGCGTTACCGCAATAAAGGTCTTCAATTCACGCAACATGGGGGTCTCGATTCATCAAAATTTTTTGAGCTCGACGCAAAAACTATCGTCTTTTCATCGTTGGGAGCAAGGCTAAACTCGGCTAACTAACGCCCATAGAGGTTTGAACTGATGACACTCGCGCCCTTTCACCTGGCAATTCCGGTATTCGATCTCGCCGCTGCACGGCACTTCTACGGCGACGTCTTTGGGTTGGAGGAGGGCCGCTCCAGCGAACACTGGGTCGACTTCAACTTCTTCGGCCATCAACTGGTGATTCACGAACACCCGAAAACCGCCTCCCAGGAAGCCGCCCACACCAACGCCGTCGACGGCCACGACGTGCCCGTGCCGCATTTTGGCGTGGTGCTGGGCTGGGAAGATTGGCACGCCCTGGCAGACCGTTTACAGGCGCGGCAGACGACGTTTGTGTTGGAACCGCATATTCGGTTCAAGGGACAGGTGGGTGAGCAGGCGACCTTGTTCCTGTTCGACCCGTGCGGTAATGCGTTGGAGTTCAAGGCATTCAGGGATATTGGGCAGTTGTTTGCGAAGTAAGGTTGTAGGCCGCCCCCCACGCAAAACGTCTGTGCCAGACACACAAAAGCCGCGCAATGCGCGGCTTTCGAATTGGTGGGCCCACACGGACTTGAACCGTGGACCAAAGGATTATGAGTCCTCTGCTCTGACCAACTGAGCTATAGGCCCTCAGTAGGTCGCGGATTATAACGATGGTTTCTCCACTGTGCTATCCGAAAAATCCTCAATGCTCCTGCGAAGGAAGGTCGTCGCAAAAAGCTCGGGCGGTAGCGGCAGGCTGACGATGTAGCCCTGCATCTGTTCGCAGCCTTCAGCAGCCAGGAAGGCTTGCTGCGCGGGGTTCTCCACGCCTTCTGCGATGATGGTGAATTGCATGCTGTGGCCCAGCGCGATGATGGCGCGCACGATGGCTGCGTCGTGGGGGTCGTCAGGCAGGCCGCGGACGAAGGACTGGTCGATCTTCAGGAAATCCAGCGGCAGGCGCTTGAGATAGCTGAGGGACGAATAGCCGGTGCCGAAATCGTCGATCGCCAGCTGTACGCCCAGGCGCTTGAGTTGGTGCAGGACTGCCAGCGCTTCTTCGGCCTGGCTCATGATGAAGTTTTCAGTGATCTCCAATTGCAGGCAGCCCGGTTCGAGGCTGTAGTCGCGCAGTAGCTGTTCGATACGAGCCAGTAAACCAGGGTGGCGCAGTTGCGCGCCGGCGAGGTTGACCGATAGTGGGCCAAAGTCATCGAAAGTGCTTTGCCAGGTGTGCATTTGCCGACAGGCGTGCTCCAGCACCCAGTCGCCAATCTGCAGGATCATGCCGTTCTCTTCGGCCAGGGCAATGAAGTGTTCGGGCGAGACGTCGCCAAAGGTGGGGTGGTGCCAGCGGATCAAGGCTTCGGCGCCGATCAATTCTTGTGTCAGCAGGCTCAGTTTTGGCTGGTAATACAGGACCAACTCATCACGTTCGATGGCTCGCCGCAGTTCGTGCTCCAGTGCCACGCGCTCGTTGGCCTGGGCTGTCAGGTCGCGGGTGTAACTTTCGACCCGGTTACGGCCCTTGGCCTTGGAGCGGTACATCGCGGCGTCGGCGTTCTTGACCAGGGTGGCCACGTCGGTACCGTCCTGGGGGTACAGGCTGGTGCCGATGCTGGCGCTGATGAAGAACTCGTGTTCGCCGGCCTGGAACGGTGGGGTGAAGCAGGCCAGCAGCTTATTGGCCAGTTGCTCGGCGTCGCTGGCGTGTTGCAGGCCGGGTAGAAGGATGATGAATTCATCGCCGCCCAGGCGCGCGACGGTGTCGATGTCACGCAGTTGCTCCTTGAGGCGTACGGCGATGTCTTTGAGCAGCAGGTCGCCGATCGGGTGGCCGAGGCTGTCATTGATGTGTTTGAAACGATCCAGGTCGAGAAACAGCACCGCGCCTTGTTTGCCGGTTTCCTGATGGCCGTTGAGGGCCGCCTGCAGCCGACTTTCAAACAGCGTGCGGTTCGGCAGGCCGGTCAGTGGGTCGTGGTGCGCCTGATAGTCGAGGCGCGCCTGGGCCAGCTTGAGGCTGGAGATGTCGGCAAACACCGCGACAAAATGCGTGATCAACTGGTCGCGGTTGCGCACGGCGCTGATGGTCAGCCAGCTGGGGTACAACTCGCCGTTCTTGCGGCGGTTGGAGATTTCGCCCTGCCAATGACCTTGGGCCGTCAACTGGTGCCACATGGCGGCGTAGAAGGCGCTGTCATGCAGGCCGGAGGCGAGCAGGCGCGGTGTCTGGCCCAGGGCTTCGGCTTCACTGTAGCCGGTGATCTCGCTGAAGGCGCGGTTGACGGCGCTGATGTTCTGGCGCGTGTCGGTGATCAATACGCCCTCGGCGGTACTCTCGAATACCGTGGCGGCCTGCTGCAGTTTTTCCTGCATCAGCTGGCGCTCGGTGATGTCCCGGGCGATGGTGAGCATGCAGTCTTCACCGGCAATTGGCAGTGGGCGGCTGGAGACTTCGCACAGCCGGATCTGCCCGTCGCTGCGGCGTATATGGCAGATGAAGTCACGCACGTATCCATCTCGATGCATCAACTCCAGCATGTGCTTGCGTTCGTTAAGATCGACCCAGATGCCCAGGTCAAGGGTCGATTGGTCGAGGGATGTCGTACTGTTGAAGCCGGTGATGCGACTGAAACCATCGTTCACTTCAATCAGCAGGCCATCCCGCTGGCGGCTCAGCAGCAAGCCATCGGGAGAGGCGTGGAAGGCCTTGGCGAATTTCTCTTCGGAGATTTGCAGTTGTTGCTGGGTTTCCTTGAGTTGGGTGATGTCGCGGACCACCACCACAATGGCTTCGGTGGTGTCGAGTTGAAACGGTTCGGCGGAAATCAGCCCGATAAAGGCCTGGCCATTGCTGCGCAGAAAGGGCATTTCCAGGTTGCGAATGCTGGTGGTTTGCACGCGTTTCAACAGATCGGGGCCGATACCGGGGATGCCCCAGATATTCAGGGCGGTCGCGGTTTTTCCGATCACCTCTGCGGCTTTCAGGCCCACTTGGTCCTCAAATGCTTTGTTGACCTCAAGCAGGCAGCCATCGGACAGTCGCGCGATCACCAGGATGTCGGGGCATTGCTGAAACACGGAAGCAAACTTTTGCTCGGAAAGCTGCAGCGCCTCTTCAGTACGTTTGGCTTCGCTGATGTCGATCATCAAGCCCCGCAACACTGGTTCATGGCCGTGTTCGATCAGGCTCACAATGTCACGCACCCAAAGGCAGCGGCCGTCCGCCGTGATCACCCGATAGTCGATGCTGTGGTCGCGGTTGGCGCGGGTTTCCCGGTAGCAATAGGCTTCGGCGCGGATGAGGTCGGCGGGGTGAATGATGTTGCGCCAGAAGCCCGGAATCAGCCAATGGGCGCGCGGGTAACCGAGCAGATCCTCGGCGTGGGGTGACACATAGCTGTAGGTGAAATCGGTAACGCTGGCTTCCCAGGCGATGGCGGACAGGCTCTCCACCAGGCCGCGATAATGGTATTCGCTGCTGCGCAGTTCCTGTTCGAGGGCGACGCGGCGGGAAATTTCCGAACTCAGCCGGCGATTGATCCGAATGACGATGGCCAAAACGGTGCTCAACAACAGCACCGCGGGCAGGCCGTACATCAGCAGGTCGGTCCAGAACGTACGATGGTCGGTGAGGCTGCCCACCCAGTGTTGCTGGATGGCTTCTGTTTCAGCAGGGCTGAGGTCGGCGAGAACCTTGTCCAGGATACCCACCAGTATTTTGTTGTCCCGTGGTACGCCCATCGCCAATTGATAGCGGTACGGCGTTTCGCCACTTACGTACAGGCCATCGAGCTTGAGCTGGCGCAGACTCCAGACGCTCGACGCGAGGTCGCCCACCACGGCGTCGACTTCGTCGGTGGCCAAGGCCTGCAGCGTCGAACTGACATTGGGCAGGGCCACCAGGTTGAGGTCTGGATGGTGGGTGCGTAGCAGTTCATGGGGGGCATAGTTTTCCACCACGGCAATCTTCAGCCCATAAAGGTCATTGAGGTTGCGTGGTCGGGCGCCGCCTTCATGGGCGAGGATGACAATGGGAAAGTCCAGGTAAGGGCGTGTGAATGCCATGAAGTCCTGGCGTTCGGGGGTAGACATGATGCCCGGCAGCAGGTCGAGTTGGCTGTGGCGTGCCTGCTCCAGCAAGGCACTCCAATTGACCGGCTCAATCAGTTTGATCCTGACCCCCAGGCGTTCCTGGATCAGGCGTACGTAGTCCGCCGCCAAGCCTTGGTAGCGGCCCTCTTCATCACGGTATTCGAAGGGTGGCCAGGAGGCGTCCACCCCCACGCGCAACTCCTGATGGTCCGCCAGCCAGCCACGCTCATCATCGCTAAGAGTCAACGCGCCAGCCGTTGCGGTCCAGGTCAGCAGCGACAGCAGTAACACAGTCGGCAATCTGGGCATAACGGTCTCGTTATGGCACGGGGAATGTTTCGAGTGTAGACGGGCATTGCGGGGGAGGGGATTTGCGCAGGATTTTATCTGTACAAAGCAAAACCCCCGGCCTGGGCCGGGGGTTCTGGTGTCACTCGTCGAGGAAGGAGCGCAGATGCTCGCTTCGCGTCGGGTGGCGCAACTTGCGCAACGCCTTGGCTTCGATCTGGCGGATCCGCTCGCGGGTCACGTCAAACTGCTTACCGACTTCCTCAAGGGTGTGGTCGGTATTCATGTCGATGCCGAAACGCATGCGCAGTACCTTGGCTTCACGGGCAGTGAGGCCGGACAGTACGTCGCGGGTCGCTTCCTTAAGGCTCTCAACAGTGGCGACATCGATTGGCGACTGCATGGTCGAGTCTTCGATGAAGTCACCCAGGTGGGAGTCTTCGTCATCACCGATCGGGGTTTCCATGGAGATCGGCTCTTTAGCGATCTTCAATACCTTGCGGATTTTATCCTCAGGCATTTCCATGCGTTCGCCCAGCTCTTCCGGGGTCGGTTCGCGACCCATTTCCTGCAACATCTGCCGGGAAATACGGTTGAGCTTGTTGATCGTCTCGATCATGTGCACCGGAATACGGATGGTGCGGGCCTGGTCGGCGATCGAGCGAGTGATCGCCTGACGGATCCACCAGGTGGCATAAGTCGAGAACTTGTAGCCGCGACGGTATTCGAACTTGTCCACCGCCTTCATCAAGCCGATGTTGCCTTCCTGGATCAGATCGAGGAATTGCAGGCCACGGTTGGTGTACTTCTTGGCGATGGAGATCACCAGACGCAAGTTCGCTTCAACCATCTCTTTCTTCGCGCGGCGGGCCTTGGCCTCACCGATCGACATGCGACGGTTGATGTCCTTGATCTCGGCAATCGTCAGACCGGTTTCGGTCTCGAGTGCGGTCAGCTTCTGCTGGCAACGGATGATGTCCGGCTGCAGGCGGCCAATGGCTTCAGCGTACTTCGCCTTGCCTTTGGCCAGGGCGTCGCTCCAGCTTTCGTCCACTTCGTGGCCCGGGAACTGGCGCAGGAAGTCGGTACGCGGCATGCGCGCATCACGGACACAGAGCTGCATGATCGCACGCTCTTGTGCACGCAGACGTTCAAGGGCGCTACGAACACGTTCAACCAGGCCTTCGAATTGCTTCGGTACCAGCTTGATCGGCATGAACAGCTCAGCCAGCGCCAGCAGCTCGGCAATTGCCAGCTTGTTGGAGCGACCGTGCTTTTTCAGGGCCTTGCGGGTGATTTCCATTTGATCGGAAACCGCGCCGAAACGCTGGGCAGCAATGATCGGGTCTGGGCCGCTTTCGACTTCATCTTCGTCGTCGGTGCTGGCTTCGGCATCGTCGTCTTCGGTGTCATCGTCCGCTTTCGCGGCTTTGGCATCGACAGGCGGCGGTACTTCTGCAGCAGGCGGCGCGATGCCGTCGTCCGGGTCGATATAACCGCTCAGGACGTCGGACAGGCGGCCACCTTCGGTGGTGACGCGAGTGTACTCGGAGAGAATGTGGTCAACCGTGCCAGGGAAGTGCGCGATTGCGCCCATCACTTCACGGATACCCTCTTCGATACGCTTGGCGATTTCGATCTCGCCTTCGCGTGTCAGCAACTCGACGGTACCCATTTCACGCATATACATGCGCACAGGGTCAGTCGTGCGACCGATGTCGGTCTCCACCGCGGCCAACGCGGCAGCGGCTTCTTCAGCGGCTGCCTCGTCGGTATCGGCGTCGGCCAACATAAGGGCGTCCGCATCCGGAGCACTCTCGTGTACGGGGATCCCCATGTCATTAATCATGCGGATGATGTCTTCCACCTGCTCTGGATCTGAAATATCCTCAGGCAGGTGATCGTTGACCTCTGCGTAAGTCAGATACTTCTGCTCACGACCAAGGGTGATCAACTCTTTGATACGAGACTGCTGTTGCGCTTTTCCGGACATAACACCCTATCCACTGAAGGTCTTGGCGGGCAAAAAACAAGCCGAGGATTATACCCGAGCTATGACCTCACACGCCAGCTGAGGTCGGGTTTGATGCGGAAACATTCTGTTTTAAGAGGTCGCGCATCTGTTTTGCTATCTGAATTTGCTCTTCAGCCGATAATCCCGGCTGTCTTGCTCTCTTGATGAGTTCATCGAGGGTCTGCGTGTGCTGGCCCGCGGATAACCTAGTAATGGTGTCTAAAAACTGTTGTTCAAGGTTATCGCCGTCAATTAGCCACTCCTTTTCCGCGAGCGCCTTCAACAAACGACCCTGTTCTGTGCCATGCCAGCGAGCCATCAGCTGAATGGAGTTTAGCTTAGGATTTTTCTGCACGGCCTCGATCAGTGCGATCAGCACCTGAGCGTAGGTATTGCTCGCGTTGGCAAAATGGTCGGCGCTTTCAACCTTGCTCGCTAATTGCGGGTGGTGGATAAGCGTGCGCAGGGCAATCAATGTGGGCGCTTCTACGGCGACCGGTGTGCGCGGGGCATAGGCTTCATCGCGATCGCCGCGCTTGCCGTTTTTGCTCCAGGGTTTCTTGTCCCATTTCTTGCCGCCGGCACCGGGCTTCTTCGGCGTCCATTCCTGCTGGGGGGCATACGCCTCCTGGGGTTGATGGAAGTCGGCATAGTCCGGCATGGCGTCATAATCCATGCCTGGGTCGTAGGCAGGCGGCGCGTCCTGCGGCGCGCTGTGCACCAGCTGGCTGACGGCCTCGCCACTCAGCCCGGTAATTTCCAGCAGGCGTTGGCGCATCAGGGTGCGCAGGTTCGCGCCTGGAACCTTGTCGATCAAGGGTGCCGCGAGGGTGGCCATATGGGCCTTGCCTTCGAGGGAGCGTGGGTCGGCTTCTTCGGTCAGTTGCTGGAAGAAATAATCCGCCAACGGTTGCGCATGTTGATTGATGCGGGCGCGGAATGCATCGGTGCCTTCGGAGCGCACCAGGGTGTCCGGGTCTTCCCCTTCGGGCAGGAACAGGAAGCGCGCGCGGCGCCCATCCTGCAGGCTCGACAGGGTGGCTTCGAGCGCGCGCCAGGCGGCGTTGCGGCCGGCCTGGTCGCCGTCGAAGCAGAACAGCACGCTTGGCACGACGCGAAACAGGCGCTTCAAGTGTTCTTCGCTGGTGGCGGTGCCGAGGGTGGCCACGGCGTTGCGCAAACCTTGCTGGGCCAGGGCGATCACGTCCATATAGCCTTCGACCACGATGATTTCATCGAGGTTTCGATTGTTCTTGCGCGCCTCGAACAGGCCATAGAGTTCCTGGCCCTTGTGGAATACCGGGGTTTCCGGGGAGTTCAGGTACTTGGGTTTGTCATCCCCCAGCACTCGGCCGCCGAAGGCGATGATGCGACCACGGCTGTCGCGGATCGGGAACATCACGCGGTCGCGGAAGCGGTCGTAGCGCTTGCCGGTCTCGGCGTTCTCAACCAGGAGGCCGGCGTCGATCATGGCTTTTTGCTGCAGGGTATCGCTGCTCAGGTGTTTGTACAGGTTGTCCCAGCCCGGTGGAGCAAAGCCGAGGCCGAAGTCCCGGGCGATTTCGCCGGTCAGGCCGCGCCCTTTCAGGTAGTCGACGGCGGCCTTGCGCTGCGGATGGCTTTTAAGGGCCTGACGGTAGAAGTCGGCAGCGGCAGTCAGCAGGGGGTACAGCGGCGAGTCGGTGGGTTGCCGTGGTTTATGCGGGCGGCCACTTTCTTCGCGGGGGACTTCCATGCCGGCGGCTTTCGCCAGGTCCTCGATCGCCTGGGGAAAGTCCAGGTTGTCGTGGTCCATCAGGAAGCCGAGGGCGTTGCCGCCTGCGCCGCAGCCGAAGCAGTAGTAGAACTGCTTGTCGGGGCTGACGCTGAATGACGGGGTTTTTTCCTTGTGGAACGGGCAGCAGGCCGTGTAGTTTTTGCCGGCTTTCTTCAATTGCAGGCGCGAGCTGACAACATCGACAATGTCGGTGCGGTTCAGAAGGTCGTCAATAAAGCTCTGGGGAATCAGCCCGGCCATGGCGTTCTCGTCATCACTGCGTGTAAATGAGTGCCCGTGAAGTGCTCAAGCGCACGTATCGAATGGCTTGACCATCAATCGTCTGCTTGGGCTGTCAGGAAGTGTATCTGCCGAACATTCACTGACGTTAGTTTCAATCAGTGTGTCGGCCTGGAAATGTTGCCCTCGAGTCCGGCGCCGGCCAATCGTGGCCTCGGATGCTCGTCGCTGGGCACAGCCGATACAGTTGATCGCCTGCTTATAAAATGAGTGTGCTCGTCAGTAGCCTTGTTAGGCTCGTCAGAAGAGACGTGCACCGCTGGCAAAAGAGCCAGTCCTGACGTTTGAAGCAGGTGTATCAGTCGCGTGTGCGGCGTCAACGATGAAGCATCAAGCGATATCCGCAAATGCCAACAGCCCGGCTGAGGGCCGGGCTTGGCAGAAGCTTGCTACGAACGTCTGTGTATTAGTACAGACGAACGGCGCGGCGCTGTTCGCGCTGAACTTTCTTGGCGTGACGCTTAACAGCGGCTGCTGCTTTACGCTTACGCTCAGAAGTTGGCTTCTCATAAAATTCGCGGCTACGAACTTCAGCCAGAACACCGGCTTTTTCGCAGGAGCGCTTGAAACGACGCAGAGCTACGTCGAAGGGTTCGTTCTCTTTTACTTTGACGGCTGGCATCCAGAGCTACCTTCTTTCATTACCGGGAATCAACGTTCTCGTCGCAAAAAATTCGCGGCTGAGGTCGTCGGTTTTTAAGGGTTGCGGATGTTAACCCCTCATTGGCAGGAATGCAAAGCCTCTGATCGAAAACCGCTAGTCGGGAGGGGGAGTGGCGACTATTATGCGCGCCTTCGAATTCAGCCTCTACAAGGCGCAAACCCATGCTAGTACTGGGACTTGAAACCTCCTGCGACGAAACCGGTGTCGCACTTTACGACAGTGAACGCGGGCTTTTGGCCGATGCACTGTTCAGTCAGATCGACTTGCATCGGGCCTATGGCGGCGTTGTGCCGGAGCTGGCCAGTCGTGATCACGTCAAACGTATGCTGCCGTTGATTCGCCAGGTGTTGGACGAGGCCGGTTGCGTGCCGACCGAGATCGATGCGATTGCCTATACGGCGGGCCCCGGATTGGTCGGAGCCCTTCTGGTTGGCGCCTCTTGTGCCCAGGCGCTGGCTTTTGCCTGGGGCATTCCGGCCCTCGGCGTGCACCATATGGAAGGCCATTTACTGGCGCCGATGCTGGAAGAAAACCCGCCGCAGTTCCCGTTCGTCGCTTTGTTGGTTTCGGGCGGGCATACGCAGCTGGTCCAGGTCGACGGAATCGGTCAATACACGCTGTTGGGCGAGTCCTTGGACGACGCCGCCGGCGAAGCTTTCGACAAGACCGCGAAGATGATGGGCCTCAATTACCCGGGTGGGCCGGAAATTGCCCGCCTTGCCGAAAAAGGCGTTGTCGGTCGCTACACCTTCCCGCGCCCGATGTGCGATCGCCCTGGCCTGATGTTCAGCTTCAGCGGCTTGAAAACCTCCGCATTGAATACCTGGCAGCACAGTGTCAGCGCCGGGGACGACAGTGAGCAAGCCCGTTGCGACATCGCGCTGGCGTTCCAGCAGGCCGTGGTGGAGACTTTGACCATCAAGTGCAAGCGTGCCCTGAAACAGGCCGGCATGAAGCGCCTGGTGATCGCCGGTGGCGTCAGCGCCAACAAGGCGTTGCGCAGTTCATTGGAAAAGATGCTCGGTGATATGAAGGGTGATGTGTTCTACGCCCGCCCAGAGTTCTGCACCGACAACGGCGCGATGATCGCCTATGCCGGTTGTCAGCGCCTGCAGGCGGGGCAGCACGAAAGCCTGGCGATCAGCGTGCAGGCGCGCTGGCCGATGGAGCAGCTGCCGCCCTTGTAAGTGTGCAACATGAGTCGGGCTCATTGGCGGTATTTAAAAATGCCGTTCGCGCCCGGCAAACAGGTCGCGTAGATTGCCCCGGTGTCGCCAGACGATCAGCAGTGTCAGCACGCTCATCGGCAGCAGCGCCGCCGGTTCCTGCCAGGCCAGCAACGGCAGGGTGAGCGGTGTGGCGATCAGAGCTGCCAGCGAGCTGGTGCGGGTCAGGTAGAACGTCAGCAACCAGGCGAGCACGGCCAGCAATGCCGCCGGCGGGTAGATCCCCAGCAGCATGCCGGCTGCCGTGGCGACACCTTTACCGCCGCGAAAACGGAAGTACAGGGGAAACAGATGGCCGAGGACGGCGCACACGCCCACCCAGGCCTGCTGCTGCAGGGTCAGGCCGGCGAGGTTGGCGATCAGTACGGGCAACAGGCCCTTGCATACGTCGCCCAGCAGCGTCAGTACGGCGAGCTTCTTGCCGGCCAGGCGCAACATATTGGTGGCGCCGGCATTGCCTGAACCACTCATTCGCGGGTCGGGATTTCCCGTCAGGCGGCTGAGCAAAATGGCGAAGGACAGCGAGCCGAGCAGGTAGGCGAGAATCGCCAGTGACCAAAACATGCTAACTATTCCGGGCGAGGATGCCCTGATTCTAACGGGGCATCGCGCCCTTGTCGTGCTGCGGAGAAGAGCTTGGACAGAGTGTTTATCGAAGGCCTGGAAGTCGACACCGTGATCGGGGCCTACGACTGGGAGCGCGGGATCCGCCAATGCCTGCGCCTGGACCTGAGCTTCGCTTGGGATAACCGCCCGGCTGCGGCTGGCGACGACCTGGCCCTGGCCCTGGATTACGCCAGCGTGTCCGCGCGGATCCAGGCCTTTGCCGAGCAGTCCCAGTACCAGCTGGTCGAGACCTTTGCCGAACGCCTGGCCGAAGTGCTGATGAGCGAGTTCCAGATTCCCTGGCTGCACCTCAGGCTGACCAAGCCCGGCGCAGTGCCGGCTGCCAAGGGTGTAGGCGTGGAGATTGAGCGCGGATGTCGCTGACTCAGGTTTACCTTGGCCTCGGTAGTAATATCGAGCGCGAGCCCCACCTGCGCGCCGGGCTCGACGCGTTGGCGAGTTTCCTGACGGATATGCGCTGCTCGGCGGTGTTCGAGAGCCAGCCGGTGGGCATCAAAAGCGGGCCCTTCTTCAATCTGGTGGTGTCGGCCTATACCGACCTGTCATTGATGGAGTTGGATCGTCGTTTGAAATCCATCGAGGCTGACAATGGCCGCTATGCGCCGGATCGCAAAGGCCTGCCGCTGGATATCGACGTGCTGCTGTATGGCGAGTTGGTGGGTGACTTCGATGGTTTGATCCTGCCGCGGGCGGAGATCCTGAAAAATGCCTTTGTGCTATGGCCGCTGTCGATGATGGCGCCGGATCGGGTGCACCCTGAAGCGGGCAAGACGATGGCTGCGTTGTGGCGTGATGCTCAGATTGATCAGGTGCTGGCGCCTGTCGGGTTTGAATGGCAGGGCCAGCAACTCACCCCGGACTCGCTCCTACAAGGGTTTGTGTAGTTCCTTGTAGGCTTTGAGTGCCCTGAGTCGTTCACGCTTGAGCGCCTCGCCCAACTCCGGCCCCTTGAATCCCCGCTCAAGCAGTGGCGCAACTGCAACCTCGCGCGCTGCTTTCGCCGCGCCGCGTAAGTAATCCGCCTGTGGGTAACTTCTTCGCTCCAGCCCCTTGCGGCCCCGGGCATCCATTTCGCAGGCGACCACAAACTCCTCAAAGCGCTGTGGCCTGCGGTATACGTCAAAACTTTGCAGCAACTCCAGCAGCGTCGAGGCTTTCAGCTCCAGCGCGCGATGACCGTGGGTGTGATACTGGCCCACCAATAGCGCCAATTCCTGGCAATCCCTTGGCACTTTGAAGCGCTCATTGACGGCCTTGATCAGCTTCAAGCCTCGATGCTCATGAGCGATGTGCTGCGGTAACTTATCCACAGGCGTCAGGCCCTTGCCCAGGTCATGCAGCAGGCAGGCCCAGCGTACGGTCAGGGGCTGTTTGTGCACGGCAGCTTGTTCCAGCACGCTCAAGGTGTGCACACCCGTGTCGATCTCGGGGTGATGGGCCTCGGGTTGTGGCACGCCAAAGAGTGCGTCCACTTCCGGCATCAAGATCTTCAGCGCATTACAGTCCCGAAGTACCTGGATAAACACCTCTGGCTGATCTTCCATCAACGCCCTGGAGATTTCTTTCCAGCTGCGCTCTTGGGTCAGGGCTTCCAATTCACCGGACTCGCTGAGTTGACGCATCAGCTCCAGCGTCTCCGGTGCTACCGTAAAACCCAGGTGTGCGTAGCGCGCGGCAAAACGGGCGACACGGAGAACTCTGAGTGGATCTTCGGCGAATGCGGGGGAAACGTGACGAAGTATGCGGGACTCAAGGTCGCGCTGGCCGTGATACGGATCAGTCAGGTTACCGTCGTCGTCTTCGGCCATGGCGTTGATGGTCAGGTCGCGACGGATCAGGTCTTCTTCCAGCGTCACCTCGGGGCTGGCGTGAAACACAAAACCACCGTAACCCCGACCACTCTTGCGCTCGGTGCGGGCCAGGGCGTACTCATCGCCGTTTTTCGGGTCCAGGAACACCGGGAAGTCCGAACCCACTGGCTTGAAACCCTTGGCGAGCATCTCTTGGGTGCTCGCGCCGACGACCACGCGGTCGACATCGGTGACCTTGATGCCCAGCAGGCGGTCACGCACGGCGCCGCCGACTTTGTAGATTTTCATGAAAAAGCCTCCATTAGCGGCACAGGATACCGCCTGTGCCTGGCCAATGGAGGCTTTGCTGTTTCAGAGATGAACGACGGCCAGGTCCAGGCGGCCGTAGTCGTTGTCGTTGTGATCGTTGCGCGGTGGCACATGGTGGGTCTTCATCACTTGGTCGCCTTGCAGGGTTTCCAGGTGGATGTCGAAGCCCCAGAGCCGATGCAGGTGCTTGAGCACTTCTTCGGTGGATTCGCCCAGGGGTTTGCGGTCGTGCTGCTGGTGGCGCAGGGTCAGAGAGCGGTCGCCGCGCACATCGATGCTGTAGATCTGCACGTTGGGCTCACGGTTGCCCAGGTTGTATTGCGCCGCCAGGGTTTCACGGATGGTGCGGTAGCCGGGTTCATCGTGGATGGCCGGCACCACCAGGTCATCCTTGAGGTCATCATCCAGGATGCTGAACAGTTTGAGGTCGCGGATCACCTGGGGTGAGAGGTACTGCAGGATAAAGCTCTCATCCTTGAAGCTGCTCATGGCGAACTTGATCGTCGACAGCCAGTCACTGCCGGCGATTTCCGGGAACCAGCGGCGGTCTTCATCGGTGGGGTGTTCGCACATGCGCCGAATATCGCGGTACATGGCAAAACCCAGCGCGTAAGGGTTGATCCCGCTGTAATACGGGCTGTCGAAGCCGGGTTGGAACACCACGCTGGTGTGGGACGTCAGGAACTCCATCATGAAGCCGTCGGTGACCAGGCCTTCGTCGTACAGGTCGTTCATCAGCGTGTAGTGCCAGAACGTCGCCCAACCTTCGTTCATCACCTGGGTCTGGCGCTGTGGGTAAAAGTACTGGGCGATCTTGCGTACTATACGCACGATTTCCCGTTGCCACGGCTCCAGCAGCGGTGCGTGCTTTTCCAGGAAATACAGGATGTTTTCCTGGGGTTCGGCGGGGAACCGCGCGTTGTCCTTGTCGCTGTTCTTGCCGGCGCGTTTGGGAATGGTGCGCCACAGGTCGTTGATCTGCTTCTGCAGGTGCTCCTCGCGCTCCTTCTGGCGCAGGCGCTCTTCCTCGGCAGAAATAGGGTATGGGCGCTTGTAGCGGTCGACGCCATAGTTCATCAGGGCATGGCAGGAGTCGAGCAAGTCCTCCACGGCGTCGATACCGTGGCGCTCCTCGCACTGCATGATGTACTGCTTGGCGAACATCAGGTAATCGATGATCGAGCTGGCGTCGGTCCAGGTGCGGAACAGGTAGTTGCCCTTGAAGAAACTGTTGTGCCCATAGCAGGCATGGGCCACCACCAGCGCCTGCATGCAGATGGTGTTTTCTTCCATCAGGTAGGCGATGCACGGGTCGGAGTTGATCACGATCTCGTAGGCCAGGCCCATCTGGCCCCGGGTGTACGACTTTTCGGTACTGAGGAAGTGTTTGCCGTATGACCAGTGGTGGTAACCCAGGGGCATACCGACGGAGGCGTAGGCATCCATCATCTGTTCGGCCGTGATCACTTCGATCTGGTTGGGGTAGGTGTCCAGGGCATAACCCGCCGCGATGCGGCTGATTTCCCGGTCATAGGCCTGGATCAGTTCAAAGGTCCACTCGGAGCCGGTGGAAATGGGTTGGCGCTTAGTCTCTTTTTTGGCGGTCATGTCACTAACCTGCGCTGGAAGAGTTCACGGAAGACCGGATAGATATCGCCGGCCGAGACCAGTTGCTGTTGTGCGAACGTGTCGGCAAAGGCTTCGCCGATGCGCTCGTATTCGAACCACAGTGCCTGGTGCTCACGGGGGGTGATTTCGACGTAAGTGTAGTACTGCACAAACGGCATGATGTGGTTGATCAGGATGTCGCGGCAGATCGGCGAATCGTCGTTCCAGTTGTCGCCGTCGGAGGCCTGGGCCGCGTAGATATTCCACTCGTTGGCCGGGTAGCGCTCGGCCATGATCTCCTGCATCAGCTTCAAGGCGCTGGACACGATGGTGCCGCCGGTTTCCCTCGAGTAGAAAAACTCCTCCTCATCCACTTCCCGTGCGCTGGTGTGATGGCGGATGAACACCACGTCGATCTTGTCGTAGTTCCGCTTCAGAAACAGGTACAGCAGGATAAAGAAACGCTTGGCGATGTCCTTGGTCGCCTGGGTCATCGAGCCTGACACGTCCATCAGGCAAAACATCACGGCTTTTGAGCTGGGGTTGGGCTGCTTGACCAGCAGGTTGTACTTGAGGTCAAAGGTATCGAGGAACGGTACGCGGTGGATGCGCGCGCTGAGTTTCTCTATTTCCACCTCGATTTCCTGGATATCGCCGAAGTTGTCCGGCTCTTCGCGCTTTAAACGCGCCAACTCTTCCTTCGCCGCCCTCAATTTGGCGCGGCTGCTGCCCGACAGGGCGATACGCCGCGCATGGGCCGAGCGCAGCGTGCGGATGATGTTGATTCGAGAGGGGTTGCCTTCGTTGCTGATCCCGGCGCGTACGGTCTTGAAGGTATCGGTGCCGGTCAGGTTACGTTTGACCAGGTTGGGCAGTTCCAGGTCTTCGAACATAAACTCGAGGAATTCTTCCTGGGTGATCTGGAACACGAACTCGTCCATGCCTTCGCCGGAGTTGCCGGCCTTGCCCGGGCCTTTACCGCCGCCACCGCCCTGCGGGCGCTGGATATGCTCGCCGGTGGTGAACTCTTTATTGCCGGGGTGCACGACAGTCTGCTTGCCGCCCCGGCCGTGGTGCAGCACCGGTTCGTCGATGTCGCGTCCGGGAATGCTGATTTGTTCGCCATGCTCCATGTCTGTAATGGAACGGCGGCTGACGGCCTCTTCAACAGCCTTTTTGATGTGGTCACGGTAACGCCGCAGGAAACGCTGGCGGTTTACCGTGCTCTTGTTCTTGCCATTAAGGCGTCGGTCGATCACATAGCTCATGAGGAGCCCTCCGGGCAGCTTCACGTTACAAGCTTCAAGCGGCGAGCTGGAAGCTTAGAGACAAGCGGTCAACTGCCAGGTCCATGACCTGGCAGTGGACGCCCATCGCTGCCTTACTGCGATTTGCGTACCCGCAGGTACCACTCGGAGAGCAGTCGTACCTGTTTGTCGGTGTAGCCGCGCTCGACCATTCGTGTGACGAAGTCGTTGTGTTTTTGCTGGTCCTCCTTGCTGGCCTTGGCATTGAAGCTGATGACCGGCAGCAGATCCTCGGTGTTGGAAAACATTTTCTTCTCGATGACCACCCGCAGCTTCTCGTAGCTGAGCCAGGTAGGGTTCTTGCCGTTGTTGTTGGCGCGGGCACGCAGTACGAAGTTGACGATTTCGTTGCGGAAATCCTTCGGATTGCTGATGCCGGCGGGTTTTTCGATCTTTTCCAATTCTTCGTTGAGGGCTACGCGGTTGAGGATTTCGCCGGTTTCCGGGTCGCGGTATTCCTGGTCCTGGATCCAGAAGTCCGCATACAGCACGTAGCGGTCGAAGATGTTCTGGCCGTACTCGCTGTAGGACTCCAGGTACGCGGTCTGGATTTCCTTGCCGATAAACTCGATGTAGCGCGGCGCGAGGTATTCCTTGAGGAAGCGCAGGTAGCGTTCGCGGGTTTCGGCCTGGAATTGTTCCTGTTCGATCTGCTGCTCCAGCACATACAGCAGGTGCACCGGGTTGGCCGCGATCTCATGGGGGTCGAAGTTGAAGACCTTGGACAGGATCTTGAACGCAAAGCGCGTCGACAGGCCGTTCATGCCTTCATCCACGCCCGCTGTGTCGCGATATTCCTGGATCGACTTGGCCTTGGGATCGGTGTCCTTGAGGTTCTCGCCGTCGTAGACGCGCATCTTCGAATAGATATTCGAGTTTTCCGGCTCCTTGAGGCGCGACAGCACGGTGAACTGGGCGAGCATCTTCAGGGTGTCGGGTGCGCAATGGGCCTTGGCCAGCGAGCTGTTGAACAGCAGCTTGTCGTAGATCTTGATTTCATCGCTGACCCGCAGGCAGTACGGCACCTTGACGATGTAGATCCGGTCGATGAAGGCTTCATTGTTCTTGTTGTTGCGGAAGGTGTGCCATTCCGATTCGTTGGAGTGGGCCAGCAGGATCCCGGTGAACGGAATCGCGCCCAGGCCTTCGGTACTGTTGTAGTTGCCTTCCTGGGTGGCGGTGAGCAGTGGGTGCAGCACCTTGATCGGCGCCTTGAACATTTCCACGAATTCCATCAGGCCCTGGTTGGCCCGGCACAGTGCGCCCGAGTAGCTGTAGGCGTCGGCGTCGTTCTGCGGGAATTCTTCCAGTTTGCGGATATCGACCTTGCCCACCAGCGCCGAAATGTCCTGGTTGTTCTCGTCGCCCGGTTCGGTCTTGGCCACGCCGATCTGGTTGAGGATCGACGGGTAGAGTTTCACCACGCGGAACTGGCTGATATCGCCGCCAAACTCGGCCAGGCGCTTGGTGGCCCAGGGCGACATGATGGTGTTGAGGTAGCGTCGTGGGATGCCGAAGTCTTCTTCGAGGATCGCGCCATCTTCCGTGGCGTTGAACAGGCCCAGGGGCGACTCGAAGACCGGTGAGCCCTTGATGGCGTAGAAGGGCACCTTCTCGATCAGTTGCTTGAGTTTTTCGGCCAGGGACGATTTACCACCGCCAACGGGGCCGAGCAGGTAGAGGATCTGTTTCTTCTCTTCCAGGCCTTGGGCGGCATGGCGGAAGTAGGAGACGATCTGGTCGATGCATTCTTCCATCCCATGGAAGTCTTCAAAGGCCGGATAGCGGCGGATCACCTTGTTGGAAAATATTCGCGACAGGCGCGAATTGTTGGCGGTTTCCACCAGCTCCGGCTCGCCGATCGCCAATAATAGGCGTTCGGCGGCAGATGCGTAGGTGCTGCGGTCCTGCTTGCACAGCTCGAGATACTCTTGCAGCGTGAGTTCTTCCTGCTGTGTGGACGCGAAGCGTTGTTGGAAGTGGCTGAAAATACTCATGACGTCGTCACCTCGCTCGATACGTGGAGCCGACGCCGGATCTATCAGTCGATGCTGGCAGTCATTGACGAACGCCAATGGCTGTTTTCCCCCCAGAACACCCTGAAACGCTACCGATGACCCGTACGCCGGTGTACCGGCTCTCCCCTGATTCGGATGGCCTGCGCTTAAGGATAGTTCGGAATCTGAGAGGGCAAGGCGCGATGCGCAATTAGTTTGACTGCGCCGTTCGTCAGAAACGGCGCGAGCCCAAGCGTCACGCGGGGTAGCGGGGTGTGAAAAAAATTATTGCGAATCGCCGGAGGCAATTTCTGCAGGATACGTCGTACGCCACAGCTCAAAGCCACCATCCAGGCTGTAGACGTCGGAGAAGCCCTGGCTGACCAGGTAGGCGGCTGCGCTCTGGCTGGAATTGCCGTGGTAGCAGGCCACGATCAGCGGTGCATCAAGGTCGGCGGTACGGATGAAATCGGCGATGTTGACGTTGTCCAGGTGCTGGGCGCCAGAGATATGGGCGGCGGCGTAAGTAGGCTGGTCACGGATATCGACCACCACTGCACCTTGCTCGCGCAGGGCCTGGGCTTGTTCGGGAGGGATACGTTTGAATTCGCTCATGGTGGGCTCCTATGGCCTGGCTGCAGCCGGCAGGGTAACGGGAAGAGTGGGTGGGCACTGGCAGCCGTGACGCTCGCCGGTGTCGATGTTCATCAGGGTCATGGCGCCGCCCCATACGCAGCCGGTGTCGAGGGCGAATACGCCCGGTTCGTCGCACTTGCCTTCAAGGGCTGCCCAGTGACCAAAGATTATCCTGGTGTCGCGGGTCTTGCGTTCCTTGTGGGCAAACCATGGTTTGTAGCCGGGCAGTGCCGTGTCGGCGCCTTCCTTGCTCTTGAGGTCCAGCTTGCCCTCGGCGGTGCAGAAGCGCATGCGTGTGAAATAGTTGGTAATCACCCGCAGGCGGGCGACGCCGGTAAGGTCGTTGTCCCACTTCACTGGCTCGTTGCCATACATGCCGTCGAGGTAGGCGGTGTACAGGCTGTCATCGGCCAGGGCGTTTTCGACTTCGGCGGCGCACTTGAGGGCTTTTTTCAGCGTCCACTGCGGCGGGATACCGGCATGGACCAAGGCCATATTGCGGCTTTCGTCGTAATGCATGATCTTTTGTCGACGCAGCCAGTCAAGCAGTTGTGCACGATCTGGCGCCTCGAGGATTTCCCGCAGGGTATCGCCCTTTTTCAGGCGCTCGATGTTATTGCCGGCCGCCAGCAGGTGCAGGTCATGGTTGCCCAGTACGCACACCAGGGAATCCCGCAGGCTATACAGGTAACGTAGCGTTTCCAGGGACTCGGGGCCGCGATTGACCAGGTCGCCTACCAGCCACAGGCGATCGTTCGCCGGGTCGAAGGCCACCCGTTCAAGCAGGCACTTGAGAGGCTCCAGACAGCCTTGCAGGTCGCCGACCGCGTACGTTGCCATCAGTGCAGGGCGCCTGGTACGGCGAGGCGGAAAGGCTTGATGATGGCGTCGAACAGTTTGCCATCAGTGGCTTTCATCTGATACGAGCCTTGCATGGTGCCGACCTTGGAGGTCATTACCGTGCCGCTGCTGTAAGTGTGGCTGGCGCCAATGTCGATCAACGGTTGTTGGCCGACAACGCCTGCGCCGCGAACTTCCTCGACCTGACCGTCACCGTCGGTGATCACCCAGTGGCGTGACAGCAGCTTGGCCGGCACCTGCCCGTTGTTTTTCACCGTGATGGTGTAGGCAAAGGCGAAGCGGTTCTGTTCAGGTTGCGATTGGTCCGCGAGGAAGCGGGTGACGACGCTGACGTCGATCTGGTAGCGAGGATCGGACATGCAAGAGGCCTTAAAAGCAAAAGCGGAGGACAGCAGATGCGGATCAGTCTAGGCCAAGAGGTGGGCACTAGGCCAGACATGTGTCTGGCCATGCCTGGGGGTTTCAGTCGGCGACTGGCGCAGGCTGGATGGCAAGTTGGTCGGCCAGGCGCACGAACGCGGCGAGGTCCAGTTGCTCGGGGCGCAGGCTGCCGTCGACGCCGGCTGCTTCGATCTCGGCGTTGCTCAGCAGGGCCTTGAGTGTGTTGCGCAGTGTCTTGCGGCGCTGGTTGAACGCTTCACGCACCACGCGTTCCAGCAATTTGTGATCCTTGGCCGGGTGTGGCAGCACGGCGTGAGGCACCAGGCGCACGATGGCCGAATCGACCTTCGGCGGCGGGTTGAATGCGCCCGGGCCGACATTGAACAGGTGTTCGACGCGGCAGTGGTACTGAACCATGATCGACAATCGGCCCCAATCACCACCACCAGGGCCGGCAGCCAGGCGTTCCACCACTTCTTTTTGCAGCATGAAGTGCATGTCGCGGATGATCCCGGCGTTGTTCAGCAGGTGGAAAATCAGCGGTGTGGAGATGTTGTACGGCAGGTTACCCACCACACGCAGGCTATTAGGCGCGGCGTTGAGGGTATTGAAATCGAACTTCAGTGCATCGCCCTGATGCAGGTTGAAGTTGGGCTTGTCGGCGAACTGCTGGTTGAGGATCGGGATCAGGTCCTTGTCCAGTTCCACCACGTCCAGTTGGCCGCCACTGGCGAGCAAGCCTTGGGTCAACGCGCCCTGGCCCGGGCCGATTTCCAGCAGGCGGTCTTCTGGCTTGGCATGGATGGAGCGCAGGATACGGTCGATCACGCCGGCGTCGTGCAGGAAGTTTTGCCCGAAGCGCTTGCGCGCCCGGTGTTGGTAATGCTCGGTCATATACGGGTCTCGGCCATCTGATAGGCGGTTTCCAGGGCCACGTGCAGGCTGCCGGTATCGATCTTGCCGCTGCCTGCCAGGTCCAGGGCGGTGCCATGGTCGACGGAGGTGCGGATGATCGGCAGGCCCAGTGTCACGTTGACTGCGGCGCCGAAGCCTTTGTATTTCAGCACGGGCAGCCCCTGGTCATGGTACATCGCCAGCACTGCGTCGCAGTGCTCCAGATATTTGGGGGTAAACAGAGTGTCTGCTGGCAGTGGGCCACGCAGGTCCATGCCTTCTTGGCGCAGACGCTCCAGGGTTGGTTCAATGATGTCGATTTCTTCATGGCCCAAGTGTCCGCCTTCGCCGGCGTGGGGGTTGAGCCCGCAGACCAGGATGCGCGGTTGGGCGATGCCGAATTTTTGTTGCAGGTCGGCATGCAGGATGCGCGTAACGCGCTCCACACGCTCGGCGGTGATGGCGTCGGCAATGTCGCGCAATGGCAGGTGCGTGGTCACCAGGGCGACCCGCAGGCCGCGTGTGGCCAGCATCATGACGACTTGAGCGGTGTTGGTCAGCTCGGCCAGGAACTCGGTGTGGCCGGAAAACGCAATGCCCGATTCGTTGATCACGCCCTTGTGGACCGGCGCGGTGATCATGCCGGCGAAGTCGCCGTCGATGCAGCCTTGCCCCGCGCGGGTCAGGGTTTCCAGGACGAACGCCGCGTTGGCCTTGTTGAGTTGCCCGGCAACGACCTTGGCTTGCAGCGGGGTGTTCCACACATACAAGCTGCCGGCGGGCGCCGGCAGGTCGGGCCAGTTGCCCGGTCCCACGTCCAGCAGATTGACGACCACACCCAGCTGCGCGGCCCGCTCAAGGAGCAGGTCGCGGCTGGTAATGGCAATCAGGGGGTGCGGCTGGGGGTGCGAGGCGAGCAGCAGGCACAGGTCTGGACCAATGCCGGCCGGCTCGCCGGGTGTCACGGCGAAACGCTGGGGTTTCACGGAGCTGCCTGGTCGGTGCCTGTTTGCTCGGCGCCTGGCAGCTTGTTTTCCACGTAGGCTTCGTCACGGATCTGACGCAGCCAGGTCTGCAGCTCTTCGTCGTATTTGCGGTTACGCAGTACGTTCAGCGCCTGCTGCTCGCGGGCCTGGCTGGTGTTGTCGGTGGCGCGACGACCAAGGACTTCCAGTACATGCCAGCCATATTGGGTCTTGAACGGCTTGGACAGTACGCCTTGCGGAGTATCGGCCATTACCTGCTGGAACTCAGGCACCAGGGCTTTCGGGTCGATCCAGTTCAGGTCGCCACCGTTGAGGGCGGAACCCGGGTCTTCCGAGAAGCTCTTGGCCAGGGTGGCGAAGTCTTCACCGCTTTCGATGCGGTCATAGATCTTCTGGGCCAGTTCCTTGGTTTGGGCCTCGGTGCGGATTTCGCTTGGTTTGACCAGGATATGACGAACATGCACTTCGTCTTTCAGCGAGGTCTCGCCACCGCGACGTTCCAGCAACTTCAGGATGATGAAGCCGCCTGGGGTGCGGGCTGGCTGGGTGATGCCACCCACTTCCATGGCACTCAGTTCACGGTCGAACGGAGGTGGCAGTTGAGCCGCTTTACGCCAGCCCATATCACCACCTTCAAGGGCGTTGTCGCTGCCGGACTGGGCAATGGCCATCTGGGCAAAGTCAGCGCCGGCTTTCAGGCGATCATAGATAGCCTGGGTTTTCGCCGCTGCCGCATTCAGCTGCTCGGAGTTGGCACTGTCCGGGGTCGGGATCAGGATATTGGCCAGGTGCAGTTCTTCGGAAAGCTGCATCTTGCCCAGGTCCGAGGCCAGGAAGTTCTTCACTTCCTGCTCGGATACCTGGACCCGCTCGGCAACGCGACGCTGGCGCACACGGCTGATGATCATTTCGCGGCGGATCTGGTCACGGGCGTCTTCATACGAAAGACCGTCGTGGGCCAGGGCCGCGCGGAATTGATCAATGCTCATGTTGTTGCGCTGAGCGATGGTGCCGACCGCCTGGTTCAGTTCTTCGTCCGAAATGCGGATGCCGGAACGCTCGCCGATCTGCAGTTGCAGGTTTTCGACGATCAGGCGTTCCAGTACCTGCTGGTCCAGCACGCTGGTCGGTGGCACGCCGCCGCCACGCTTGGCGATGGTTTGCTGCACTTCCTTGACGCGCTGGTCCAGTTGGCTTTGCATGATCACGTCGTTATCGACGATGGCCACTACTTTATCCAGTTGCTGAACCGCAGCGTGAGCCGATACGGTGCCCAGGAACAGCGCGCCCAGCACTAGCGGGCGCAGACAATCAGAAAGCTTGGTCTTCACGTTCACGATAACCTTCAATGCCTTTGTCGAGGAAGCTCTCTACCTTGGCGCCGGTCAGGCCGCCGAGTCCTTTGAGGACGATCTGCAGGAAGAGCCCGTGGTCACCCTTTTCGTTAAGCGGGGCGATCTGGCTGTATTCGTCGTTGGAAACCCAGTAACGGTTGATGACGCGCAGTTTCCAGCAGCAGTTGTCGTACTCGAAACCACCGAAGGCTTCCAGGGTACGGTTGCGAGCGTAGTCATACTGCCAGCGGGTGATCAGGTTCCACTGGGGAATGATCGGCCACATCATCGAGAAGTCGTGTTGTTGGATTTTGTAGTAATCCTTCACGTAGTTCGGATCGCCTGGTTGACCGTAGTCGCCACCGAACTGCCATTTGCCGGTCAACTGGTTGTAGACGACCTGGTCGTTACGATAGCGATAACCGACGTTGATGATCTTGTTCGGGTTGTCTTCCGGCTGGTAGTGAAGCATCGCGCTACCGGAACGAGGGCTGTGCTCCTCGGTATCCCAGTTGTAGTCGGCAGTGGCGCGCCAGTCGCGGTTGAAGCGGAACTCGTAGTCCAGGGCAACGGGCGATACGTCGGACTGTGCATCGGCACGGTCAGCCGCCAGGATGCCAGGCAGTTGTACTTCACGATCCTTGAAGTACACAGCCTGTCCCACGGATACGCGTTGACGCTCGAAACCGTTTTCTTCGATCCACCGGCTGGTCAAGCCCAGGGACAGCTTGTTCTCGTCGCCGATACGGTCGGAGCCGCTGAAGCGGTTGTCGCGGAACAGTGACGCGTAGCTGAACGAGTATTCGCTGGTGTCGAAGACCGGGATATCGGCCTGGTCCTTGTTCGGCACGTACAGGTAGAACGCACGCGGCTCGAGGGTCTGGCGATAATCCTTGCCGAACCAGTTGGTGTTGCGATCGAAGTACAGGCCGCTGTCGACGCTGGCCACCGGAACCGCACGGTCCTGGGAGCTCTTGAAGGTGCCGCCCGCGTACGGGTTGGCTGCGGTTGCCGCATTCTGATCAGCAATGATCTGGTTCTTGCCGATGTTATCCAGGTCCAGATCGTACTTGGTGTACACGTACTTGAGCTTCGGCGTTACAAAGCCGTAGGTCCAGTTCATCGGGTACTCGACAGCCGGCGCTACGTTCAGGCGCGTGCCATTGGCACGGGTAAGACCGCGGACATAAGTGTCGAGGCGGCGCTCGATGTCCCCGTTCTCATTGCTGAAATTGCCGTTTTCCAGGTCACGATCAAAGCGTACGGCTTCGGTCTCATAGCTGAAGTTCAAGCCACCCGGATGATAAGGCAGGGTACCGTTGAAGGTGATCTGCGGCAGGCGGTTATACGGCGTGACCTGGGAGATCGTCGCCAGCTGGTAAGCCTGCAGGTTCAGGCGTGCCTGGAAGGTGTCACCGCGATAAGCCACGGAGCCCTGCTGGTTGACGTAGTCGCGGCTCTCGACACCTTCCTGGTAGGACTTGAGGTCCTGGAAGTAGTAAGGGTCACTGATCGTGGTGTAGTCGACCTGGGTCAGTACACGCGAATCCAGCCCGCCCTTGTGCTGCCAATTGAGCATGTAGCGGGTTTTTTCGTAGTCGGTCTGCTTCTTGCGTTCGTCGTTGTCGTCGTTCAGGTACGCGCCGCCGAACTGGCCTTCGCTGGACTTGGTGAGGTAGCGGAATTCGCCTTCCATCATCATGCCGCGCTTGGTCATGTATTGCGGGTACAACGTGGCATCGTAGTTTGGTGCCAGGTTGAAGTAGTACGGCGTGACCAGGGTAAAGCCGGTTTCGCTGCCGGTGCTGAAGCTCGGTGGCAGGAAGCCGGACTGACGACGGTCGTCGATCGGGAAGTAGATGTAAGGGGTGTACAGGATCGGAATGTTCTTGATCCGCAGCGTCGCGTTGGTGGCAGTACCGAAACCGGTGGCCGGGTTCAACGTGATGTTGTTGCCCCTGAGCTGCCAGGCGTTGCTGTCCGGCTCGCAGGTGGTGTAGGTACCGTCCTTGAGGCGGATGATCGCGTTTTCGGCGCGCTTGGCGTACAGCGCGTTACCGCGGATACGCGACTTGTGCAGCACGTATTCGGCGTTGTCGATCTGCGCAGCGCCGGTATCCAGTTGAACCTGGGCGTGGTCGCCGACGATCAATGCACCGTTGTCGCGCAGTCGCACGTTACCGTTCAGCTCGCCACGGTTCTCGGCCTGGTACAGGCTGGCTTCTTCCGACTCCAGCTGCATGCTGCCCTGGCGCATGACGACGTCACCGGCCAGGGTTGCGACTTGTTGTTCCTGCTCGTAACGAGAGGCCTTGGCACCGATGAAGGTGGGCGCATCGCTCTTGTTCGTCTTGTCGTTCATGCCAGGACGAGTTGGCTCGATGTACGCACCGCCGCAGTAAGGACCGGTTTCCGCCAGCTGGGCTGCGGTCAACTTTTCGCGAGGCACCCAGTCCAAGTGGCTGTAGTCGGCGCTGCGCGAACGCAGGCCACGGCCCTTGGACTCGGTGACCAGTGCGGTCTTCGGCTCGGCTTCGGCACTGCCGCCAGCGTCGGCCTGCGCCGTGCTGTTGGCCGAGCTGACGGCTGCGCCGTCATGCACCGGGCGCGGTGGCAATGGGGCGGCGGCGGTCTTCGGCGCGCAGTCCCAGGCACCCGAAGCAGAGACTGAGCAGTCATACTGTTCCGCGGCGACCACGAATGAGGTGGCGAAGGGTTGCATGACCAGCAGACTGCCGGTTACCAGCAACGGAAATTTTCTACGAAACGCGGGGGATTTCAATGCCATCTTATTAGTCCGGGCTTCCTGCGTGCCATCTGCCCGCGGTTTGGGCCGCACGCCTCTCGATGGTCTGAAAAAGATGCGTGATAATAAAGCATGACCCGCTTGACGGCTAGCGCCGTCGGAGACCCTTGTAATGCCCGAGCAAGATCTACGTTTACAGCAGCTGGAAGTCTGGCTGGATGAGCAGTTGCCGATCCTTTTCAACGCTCAAGGCTGGGGTGCCGTACCCCCGGCCACATTGACCGCGGCCAGCAGCGACGCGAGTTTCAGGCGCTATTTCCGTTGGGAAGGCGGCGGTCGGACTTTCGTGGTAATGGACGCGCCGCCCCCTCAGGAAAACTGCAAGCCTTTCGTCGATATCGCTTATTTGTTGTCGACGTCGGGAATAAATGTTCCAAAAATTTATGCACAAGACTTGCCGCGAGGCTTTCTTTTGCTCAATGACCTGGGCAGAAAAACCTACCTGGACGTGATAAACGACGAAAACGCCGATCAATTGTTTGCCGATGCCATTGACGCCTTGCTGGCTTATCAGCAGTTGCCGATGGACGCACCACTGCCCAGCTATGACGTCGCCTTGCTGCGCCGTGAACTCGAATTGTTTCCCGAATGGTACGTGCGCCGACACTTGGGTCTCGAGCTGGATACCCGGCAGCAGGCACTTTGGCAGCGTGTCAGCGATCACTTGATCGACAGCGCCCTGGCGCAACCCAAAGTGCTGGTGCACCGCGACTATATGCCACGCAACCTGATGATCAGCGAGCCTAACCCTGGCGTGCTGGATTTTCAGGACGCGGTGTATGGTCCGGTCACCTACGACATTACCTGCCTGTTCAAGGACGCCTTTCTCAGCTGGCCCCAGGCCCGTGTGCGGGAATGGCAGCGCGACTACTGGGAACGTGCGGGCCAGGCCGGCATTCCGGTACAGCCGGATTTCGAAGACTTCCTGCGCGCCAGCGACCTGATGGGCGTGCAGCGCCACCTCAAGGTCATCGGTATCTTTGCGCGCATCTGCCATCGCGACGGCAAGCCACGCTACCTGGCCGACGTACCGCGCTTCTTTGCTTATATAGAGGCGGTGCTGGCCGATCGCCCGGAGTTGAGCGAACTGGCTGAGTTACTGACCAGCCTGCGGCAGCCCGCAGAGGCCAGCGTATGAAGGCCATGATCCTGGCCGCCGGCAAAGGCGAGCGGATGCGTCCGCTCACCTTGCACACGCCCAAGCCGCTGGTGCAGGCCGGCGGCAAGCGCCTGATCGAGTACCACCTGGAGGCGCTGGCCAAGGCCGGCTTTACCGATGTGGTGATCAACCATGCCTGGCTCGGCCAGCAGATCGAGCGCTACCTGGGGGATGGCGCGCAGTTCGGCTTGCGTATCCGCTATTCCCCGGAGGGCGAACCGCTGGAAACCGGCGGCGGGATTTTCCAGGCGCTGCCGCTGCTGGGGGATGAGCCGTTCCTGGTGGTCAACGGCGATATCTGGACCGACTACGACTTCACCCGACTCAAGCAGCCGCTTAAGGGCCTGGCTCATCTGGTGATGGTCGACAACCCGGCACATCACCCCTCGGGCGGTGATTTCTACCTTGATCAGGGCTTGCTTCATGATGCGGCGCCCGGTGCCGATAACCTGACCTTCAGTGGCATTTCAGTGCTCGACCCCCGGCTGTTCGAGGGTTGCAGCGCCGGTGCCTTCAAGCTGGCGCCGCTGCTGCGTGCGGCCATGGCGAAAGGTTTGGTAACGGGGGAACACATGGCGGGACGCTGGATTGATGTCGGCACGCTGGAGCGCCTGGCGCACGTCGAAACCCTGCTGACAGCGGGGCAGTAGCATGTTGTGGCCAGGGACGCTGATCGGCGCCGGGGCTGGCTTTGCCATTGCCAGTATTCCGGGGGCCTTGTTGGGTGCGCTGTTGGGGCAGGCGCTGGATCGCCGCCTGCAACTGCACAGTTGGGCACAGTTGCGCGAGCGCTTGGGCGGGCGTCCGGCGTTACGCAATGACGAGTTATTGTTTGTGTTGCTCGGGCGCCTGGCCAAAAGCAACGGGCGTGTGGTAGACGGGCATATCCAGCAGGCGCGGCAGGAAATGCGCTCACTGGACATGACCGAGTCGGCCCAGCGCCGCGCGATTGCGGCGTTCAACCGCGGCAAATCCGGTTCCGACCGGGTACGCCGCTACCTGCGTGTGCTCAAGGCCCAGCCCCATGCGGCGGAAGGGGTGTTGCGGGCGTGCTGGCGGATGGTCTGGGCGGACGGCAAGGCGGATGCCGCCGAGCGCGACTTGATCGACCTGTGGGGGAAGTGGTTGGGCTGGACACCGCAACAGCTCCAGGCGTTGGCGGCCGACTACACACCTGAGCGCAAGCCGCTGGTCAATCGTGGCACGACCTACCAGGAAGCGTTGCGCTTGCTCGGCGTGACAGCTACCACCGAGCCGTCGGTCATCAAGCGTGCCTATCGCCGCCTGCTGAGCCGTCACCACCCGGACAAGGTGGCCGGCAGTGGCGCCAGCCCCGCGCAAGTGCGTGAGGCGACCGAGCGCACCCGTGAATTGCACAATGCCTATTCATTGATTCGCGAGCGCCGGGATTTTCGTTAGAGGCCAGTCTTTCACGGATAACCACATTGGTTCTGTGCTGATCCTCAGTCGGCGCTGGCCTGCGGGCTCAACCAGCCGCGAACCCGGCGATACAACTGTTCCTGCTCGGCGGCGCTGTTGCCGGGCAGGGTCTTCAATGACACCTGCTTATAGCCGTCATTCTTCAAGCGCTTCGCGGCCTGGGCGCGCGCCAGGGCGTTGTTGCGTGCTTGAGCGGTGTCTTGATAGAAGACGTCGGCCGTCGGCAGCTTCAGCGCCGGCGCCAGTTGCTGCACATCCGGATGACGCCCGGCAGGCGTCTGGGCGGCAACCATCACGAGCTTCTGCACCTGGGAGGGTTGTTTTTCAGTCAGGTAACGCGCCGCCCACCAGGCGCCAGTGCCATGGCCCACCAGCACCACCGTGCGTGCGCTCTGGGTCTGGGCAAAGGCCACGGCGGCATCAATGCGCGCAAAGATGCGCGAGGCGTCGGTCTTGTCCTGTTCGTCGGCACCCGGGACCACCGCCGGGTCGGTGCCTTCCGCCTCGGCGCTGGCGGCTTGCTCGATCGGCTTGTCGGCGGTGCTCGCGTCTTTACTGCTGGTGTCGACGGTGGCGTTGGGCGCTTCCATGACACGCGGCGGTAGGGTGTCCATGCTTAAGTCCGGTAACGACAGGCTGAGGCTGCCCCAATTGGCATCCGGCAATTTACGTCGCAACGGGCCGATTGCTTGCGGCCAGTCAGCATTTTCGCCGGCGCCCGGTACGATAATCACCACGCCTTCGGGTTCGGCGCTGTTGGCCGGTTTCCACAGGGCAAGGAATGAATCACTGCCGGCCTGCAACTGTTGCTGCTCTTGCTGCGGGATTTTGCGTTCCAGGGCGCTGGCCTCTTCCTGGCTACGCTCGGGCAGGGGTTGGCGTTCGACGGGTTTTTCGGCAGCCGGTGCCGGTGCGTCTTCAGCCTGCACAGAAAAGGCACTGGTAAACAGCAGTGACAGGCACAATGCTGGCAGTGCCGAACGGTTTCGATAGGACATCGTTGATTTCCGGCCAGAAGTGATTCCAGCAGCCTAATGGGTTGGTCAGTATTTGTCAGTGATGTGAGACGTGGATCATGGGTTTTCGCTGTCTGCTGGTTATCGGCTGTTTGTGCCTTGCCTTGATGGCAAACGCTTCCCCCGCGCCCGCCACACCGCAGGCGCAGCTGAATGCGCCGCAGCGCGAATGGCTGGCCCGGCACCCGGAGCTGCGGGTGGGCGTGGTGTTGCAGGCGCCTTACGCGCAATACGACCGACGCCTGCAGCGCTTGTCCGGGGCGAATGTCGAGTTGATGCAGTGGCTGGCCAAGGCGCTGAATATCGAGCTGACCTGGCGCAACTTCCCTGATCAGGAGCAGTTGGAGGCGGCCGTACGCGATGACGAGGTAGACATTGCCCCTGGCCTGCAGCAAACCCCGGCCGGTTTGCGCCTGTGGCAGTTCACCGACCCGTATATGCGTGTGAGTCAACACATTGTCGGCATCCGCGAGGGCGGTGGTGCCGTGGAGCTGGAGAAGCTCGACGGTCAATCCCGGGTTGCCGTGCGCATGCCCAGCGCCGTGGCCGATTACCTGCGCAGTACCTATCCCGGCCTCAACCTGCAAGGCGTGCCCATGGAGCGCCAGGCCTTGCAACTGTTGGTCAGCCAGCAGGCGCGTTATGCCGTGGTGGATGAAGCGCAATTAAGCCGCTTGTCTGCAGAGGCCGAGTTCAGCGGGCTGGCGGTGGTCGGGGACATCGGCCTGCCGCAATTGCTGCGGGTCGCCACGCGCCGGGATTGGCCGGAACTGGCCGGCATCATGGAAAGTGCCCTGAGCGCGATCCCGGCCCGCGACCTGGATCAACTGCACAGTCGCTGGCTGCAACCCAAATACCCACGTTTATCCGAATCCAAAGGCCTTTGGCAGAACCTCAGCCTGCTGCTCGGCCTGTTGCTGCTCGCCAGCCTGGCCGTGGTGTTCTGGCAGCGCCGCCAGCAACGTGTGCTGGAGCACGACCTGCTGGCGGCCCGCGAAGAAAGCGCCGCCCGTGCCGCCGGTGCCGAAGCGTTGCGCTTGACGCAGTTCTCCATCGACCAGAGCACCGTCGGCATCCTGTGGGTCAACTGGGACAGCCACGTGCGCTACGCCAATCGTGCGGCCGAGAGCATGCTGGGTTACGAGCCCGGTGCACTGATCGAACGGCCGCTGGTCGACCTCGACCCGACCCTGGATATGGACCGCTGGCTCAATTTGTGGAAGCGCGCACGGGCCAGCGAAGAGGGGCCGCAGAACTTCGCCACCGATTGTTTGCGCGCCGATGGCAGCATCCTGCCGGCCAACGTGTCCTTGAGCTTTGTGCGATTTGCCGAGGCCGAATACCTGGTTGTCTACCTGAACGATGTCACCGAACTGCGCCGCACCCTGGCCGCCCTGATGCAAAGTGAAGCGCAACTGCGCGAGTTGTCCGCCCACCTGGAAACCGTGCGCGAAGAAGAAAAAGCCCGCATCGCCCGGGAAGTGCACGACGAACTCGGGCAAATGCTCACGGTGCTCAAGCTGGAAACCTCCATGTGCGAGCTGTCCTATGCGCAACTGGATCCTGGCCTGCATGAGCGCTTGAACAGCATGAAGCGCCTGATCGCCCAACTGTTCCAGTTGGTGCGGGACGTGGCGACGGCGCTGCGCCCGCCGATTCTCGACGCCGGTATTGCCTCGGCGATTGAATGGCAAGCCCGGCGTTTCGAAGCGCGCACGCAAATCCCTTGCCTGGTGCAGGTACCGGATAACCTGCCGACCTTGAGCGATGCCAAGGCCATCGGCCTGTTCCGTATCCTGCAAGAGGCACTGACCAATGTGATGCGCCATGCCCAGGCGCATACTGTCGAACTGACCCTGGCGGTGGAAGGCACCGACCTGCGCCTGACCATCAGCGACGATGGCGTCGGTTTCGTCCAGGCCCAGGGGCGCCCGGTGTCGTTTGGCCTGGTGGGGATGCGCGAGCGGGTGCTGATCATGGGCGGGCAACTGAGCCTGGACAGTCAATTGGGCGAGGGCACCACCCTGAGTGTCACCGTTCCGTTGGATGCATAACGATAAGAGGAAGCCCTTGTGATCCGTGTACTGGTAGCCGAAGACCACACCATTGTTCGTGAAGGCATCAAGCAATTGATCGGCCTGGCTAAAGACCTGCTGGTGGTGGGGGAGGCGAGTAATGGCGAGCAGTTGCTCGAGACCTTGCGCCATGTGCCTTGCGAGGTGGTGTTGCTGGACATCTCGATGCCAGGCGTGAATGGCCTGGAAGCGATTGCGCGCATTCGGGCGCTGAGCAATCCGCCGGCGATCCTGGTGCTGTCGATGCACGATGAGGCGCAAATGGCCGCTCGCGCCTTGAAGGTGGGCGCTGCGGGCTACGCCACCAAGGACAGCGACCCGGCGCTGCTGCTGATGGCGATTCGCAAGGTCGCCGCCGGCGGGCGTTACATCGACCCGGACCTGGCGGACCGCATGGTCTTCGAGGTCGGCCTGACGGATTCAAGGCCCTTGCATTCGCTGCTGTCCGAGCGTGAATTTTCGGTGTTCGAGCGCCTGGCCCAGGGCGCCAACGTCAATGACATCGCCCAGCAACTGGCGTTGAGCAGCAAGACCATCAGCACCCACAAGGCGCGGCTGATGCAAAAGCTGAATATCACCTCCCTGGCCGAGCTGGTGAAGTACGCCATGGAGCACAAGCTCCTCTAACCACATACCCAATAACGACAACCCCAAAACACCGCCGAACCCATTCTTGCCGCTTGCAGCTCGCCTCTTGCCGCTGCCCTGTCCCATCCCCGCCATCCGTGTAGGGCGATCCCTACCCCAAACCTTCCATCCGGCTGATGCCATTCTCTCCTGGCCCCCGATTTCCGGGGGCTCGCGCCTGGACTACGCTTGTGCCACAGCAGTCCAAAATACAAAGGTGCGGGTATGAGCGAGGTGGATTCAAATGATGTGCTGGTCAGCTTTCGTGGCGTGCAGAAGAGCTACGACGGCGAGAACCTGATCGTCAAAGACCTCAACCTGGAGATTCGCAAGGGCGAGTTCCTCACCCTGCTCGGGCCTTCCGGTTCGGGCAAGACCACCAGCCTGATGATGCTGGCCGGCTTCGAAACGCCGACCGCCGGCGAAATCCAGCTGGCCGGGCGCTCGATCAACAACGTGCCGCCGCACAAGCGCGACATCGGCATGGTGTTCCAGAACTACGCGCTGTTCCCGCACATGACCGTCGCCGAGAACCTCGCGTTCCCGCTGTCGGTGCGGGGCTTGAGCAAGACCGATATCAGCGAGCGGGTCAAACGCGTGCTGAGCATGGTCCAGCTCGATGCCTTTGCCCAGCGCTACCCGGCGCAACTGTCCGGCGGCCAGCAGCAGCGTGTGGCCTTGGCCCGGGCGCTGGTGTTCGAGCCGCAACTGGTACTGATGGACGAACCCCTCGGTGCCCTCGACAAGCAACTGCGTGAACACATGCAGATGGAGATCAAGCACCTGCACCAGCGCCTCGGCGTGACCGTGGTGTACGTAACCCACGACCAGGGCGAAGCCTTGACCATGTCCGACCGCGTGGCGGTGTTCCACCAGGGCGAGATCCAGCAGATCGCTGCGCCACGCACCTTGTATGAAGAGCCGAAGAACACCTTCGTCGCCAACTTCATCGGTGAAAACAACCGCCTCAATGGCCGCCTGCACAGCCATACCGGCGAGCGTTGCGTGGTGGAGCTGGCGCGCGGCGAGAAGGTCGAGGCGCTGGCGGTGAACGTCGGCCAGGTCGGCGGCCCGGTGACCCTGTCGGTGCGCCCTGAGCGTGTCAGCCTCAATGGCTCCAGCGAAAGCTGCGTCAACCGTTTCTCCGGGCGGGTGGCGGAATTCATCTACCTGGGCGACCACGTGCGCGTGCGCCTGGAAGTCTGCGGCAAGGCCGATTTTTTTGTGAAACAACCGATCGCCGAGCTGGACCCGGCGTTGGCGGTCGGCGACGTGGTACCGATTGGCTGGCAAGTCGAGCACGTTCGCGCACTCGACCCACTTCTAGAGGCGAATTGATCGCCCCATGGCTTCACCAACCCTGCACGTGGAGAGAACAACAATGTTGAGATCCCTGAAGTATTCCGTCCTGGCCCTGAGCTTGATGGGCGCGACACAGGCCATGGCTGGCCCGGACCTGACCGTCGTGTCCTTTGGCGGTGCGAACAAGGCTGCACAGGTCAAGGCTTTCTATGCACCTTGGGAAAGCGCGGGCAACGGCAAGATCGTCGCCGGCGAGTACAACGGTGAGATGGCCAAGGTCAAAGCCATGGTCGACACCAAGAGCGTGTCCTGGGACCTGGTGGAAGTGGAGTCGCCGGAACTGTCCCGTGGCTGTGATGAAGACATGTTCGAGCCGCTGGACCCGAAACTGTTTGGCAACACCGCCGACTACGTGAAGGGCGCGATCCAGCCGTGCGGCGTGGGCTTCTTCGTATGGTCGACCGTTCTGGCCTACAACGCGGACAAGCTGGCGTCTGCGCCAACCAGTTGGGCGGATTTCTGGGACACCAAGAAATTCCCGGGCAAGCGCGGCCTGCGCAAGGGCGCCAAGTACACCCTGGAATTCGCCTTGATGGCCGACGGTGTTGCACCGAAGGACGTGTACAAAGTGCTGGCCGGCAAAGATGGCCAGGACCGTGCGTTCAAGAAACTCGACGAACTCAAGCCCTCGATCCAATGGTGGGAAGCCGGCGCACAACCGCCGCAATACCTGGCCTCGGGTGACGTAGTGATGAGCTCGGCCTACAACGGCCGCATCGCCGCGGTGCAAAAAGAAAGCAACCTGAAAGTGGTGTGGAACGGCGGCATCTACGACTTCGACGCGTGGGCCATCCCTAAAGGCCTGTCCAAGGAACGTGCCGAAGCGGCGAAGAAATTCATCGCCTTCTCGGTGCAGCCGCAGCAGCAGAAGACCTACTCGGAAAACATCGCCTACGGCCCGGCCAACACCCAAGCCGTACCGTTGCTGGCCAAGGACATCCTCAAGGATATGCCGACTACGCCGGAAAACATCGCCAACCAGGTGCAGATCGACGTGAGCTTCTGGGCGGATAACGGCGAGCAGTTGGAGCAGCGCTTCAACTCCTGGGCTGCCAAGTAACACTGCATAACCTTGTGGGAGGGGGCTTGCCCCCTCCCACAAGGGATTTCTTGTGTGTGAAAGATTGCATTCATTTTCAAGATTCGGAGTCAGCCATGGCCATCGCCGTTCCCTCGAACGAGGTCAACAGCCCCACCCTCAAGCAGCGCCTGGCGCGTGCCGAGCGGCTCAATCGCTGGAAGGCCCAGGCCTTGATTGCGCCGCTGGTGCTGTTTTTGCTGCTGGTGTTCCTGGTGCCGATTGTTGCGCTGCTGTTTAAAAGCGTCGGCAACCCGGAAGTGGTGGGCGGTCTGCCGCGTACCGTGGTGGCGGTGACGGCCTGGGACGGTCGTGGTCTGCCGGGTGAGCCTGTGTACCAGGCCCTCAGTGAAGACCTGGGCGAGGCGCGCAAAAACCAGACCCTGGGTGATCTGTCCAAACGCTTGAACATGGAACTGGCCGGCTATCGCAGCCTGCTGACCAAAACCGCGCGGGCGCTGCCGTTTACCGAAGCGCCCGGCTCTTATAAAGAAGCGCTGGAAAACCTCGACGAACGCTGGGGCGACCCGGCGTACTGGCAGGCGATCCGGCGCAATACCAGCAGCCTGACACCGTTCTACCTGCTGGCGGCCGTCGATCACCGCATCGACGACCTCGGCGAAGTGGCCCCGGCCACCCCGGACCAGGCGATTTACCTGGACATCTTCGCCCGCACCTTCTGGATGGGCCTGGTGATCACCGCCATCTGCCTGCTGCTGGCTTATCCGCTGGCGTATTTGCTGGCCAACCTGCCAGCGCGCAAAAGCAACCTGCTGATGATTCTGGTGTTGCTGCCGTTCTGGACCTCGATCCTGGTGCGGGTGGCGGCGTGGATCGTGCTGCTGCAATCCGGCGGGCTGATCAACAGTGCGCTGATGGGCATGGGCCTGATCGACAAACCCCTGGAGCTGGTGTTCAACCGCACCGGGGTCTACATCTCCATGGTGCATATCCTGCTGCCGTTCATGATTTTGCCGATCTACAGCGTGATGAAAGGCATTTCGCCCACCTACATGCGTGCGGCGATCTCCCTGGGCTGTCACCCGTTCGCCAGCTTCTGGCGCGTGTACTTCCCACAGACGTACGCCGGTGTCGGCGCCGGCTGCCTGCTGGTGTTCATCCTGGCGATCGGTTACTACATCACCCCGGCACTGCTGGGCAGCCCGAACGACCAGATGGTCAGCTACTTCGTGGCTTTCTACACCAACACCAGCATCAACTGGGGCATGGCGACGGCGTTGGGCGGCTTGCTGCTGCTGGCGACCGTGGTGCTGTACCTGATCTACAACCGGCTGGTGGGCGCCAGCCGCCTGCGCCTGAGCTGAGGAGACCTTGCGATGCTGAGTCCTTATATGTCACCGGTGGAGCGGGTGTGGTTCTACAGCTTGCGGATCCTCTGCGGCTTGATCCTGTTGTTCCTGATCTTGCCTGTGCTGGTGATCATCCCGCTGTCGTTCAACAGCGGCAGTTTCCTGGTGTACCCGTTGCAAGGCTTCTCGCTGCACTGGTACCAGGATTTCTTCGCCTCGGCGGAGTGGATGCGTGCGTTGAAGAACAGCATCATCGTCGCCCCGGCCGCCACGGTATTGGCCATGGTGTTCGGCACCCTGGCGGCGATCGGCCTGACCCGTGGGAATTTCCCCGGCAAGGCGTTGGTGATGGCCCTGGTGATTTCGCCGATGGTGGTGCCGGTGGTGATTATCGGTGTGGCCAGCTACCTGTTTTTTGCGCCATTGGGGCTGGGTAACAGTTTCTTCTCGCTGATCGTGGTGCATGCGGTGCTTGGGGTGCCGTTTGTGATCATCACCGTGTCGGCGACCTTGCAGGGTTTCAACCATAACCTGGTACGGGCGGCGGCCAGCCTGGGTGCCTCGCCCTTGACGGCGTTTCGCCGGGTAACCTTGCCGTTGATTGCACCGGGGGTGATCTCCGGCGCGCTGTTTGCCTTCGCGACGTCGTTCGATGAAGTGGTGGTGACCCTGTTTCTCGCCGGCCCCGAGCAAGCGACCTTGCCGCGCCAGATGTTCAGCGGCATCCGCGAAAACCTCAGCCCGACGATTGCGGCGGCGGCGACCTTGCTGATCGCCTTCTCGGTGTTGCTGTTGCTGACCCTGGAGTGGCTGCGTGGGCGTAGCGAGAAACTGCGCACGGCCCAGGTCTAAAGACCAGTACAGCCCCCCTCCCACAGGGGGGGCTTTGACCATTCAGCGCCTGAATGGAAGACAACCCGATCCAGTCAGCTACTCTTGTGCCAGCCCATCACCGATAAGAGGCCGCGCACATGAGTACTTCCTCATTCAAGATCGCCCACAAACTGCTGACCGGCGCTGGCGCCATCGAGCAACTTGCCGCCGAGCTGACGCGCCTGGATGTGGATAACCCGTTGATTGTCACCGATGCGGTGCTGGTCAAGTCAGGCACGGTGGCGCTGGCACTTGAGCATCTGGGCGAGCGCTCTTATGAGATCTTTGATCGCGTGCTCCCCGACCCGGAAATCTCCATCGTCGAAGACTGCATGCAGGCGTACCGCGACGGTGGCCACGACGGCCTGATCGGCCTGGGGGGCGGCAGTGCCATCGATATTGCCAAAAGCGTTGCCGCCTATGCCGGTTACCACGGCGCCCTGGCTGACTTATTCGGCGTCGACCAGGTGCCGCGCAAGGGCCCGCCGCTGATCGCCATCCCGACCACCGCCGGCACTGGCTCGGAAGTGACCAATGTGGCGATCCTCTCCGACAAGGTCGCGCAGTTGAAGAAGGGCATCGTCAGCGACTACCTGCTGCCGGACGTCGCGTTGATCAGCCCGCAAATGACCCTGACCTGCCCGCGCAGCGTCACCGCCGCCAGTGGCGTGGATGCGCTGGTACATGCCATTGAGTCCTACCTTTCCCTGAACGCCTCGCCGATCACGGATGCCCTGGCCATTGGGGCGATCAAGCTGATCGCCAAGGCGCTGCCCAAGGCCTACGCCAACCCGGCCAACCTGCAGGCCCGCGACGATATGGCCACCGCCAGCCTGATGGCCGGCATGGCCTTCGGTAATGCCGGGGTGGGCGCCGTGCATGCGCTGGCCTACCCGCTGGGCGGGCGATTCAATATTGCCCATGGCGTCAGCAATGCGCTGTTGCTGCCCTACGTGATGCACTGGAACAAACTGGCCTGTGTCGAGCGCATGCAGGACATTGCCCAGGCCATGGGCGTGAATGTCAGCGGCCTGAGTGTCAACGATGCCGCCGACCAGGCCGTCGAGGCGATGACGCGATTGTGTGCCGCCGTGGAGATTCCTTCCGGCCTGCGCAGTTTCGGGGTTCCCGAGGACGCCATCCCGGCCATGGCCACGGAAGCGGCGGGTATCGAGCGCCTGATGCGTAACAACCCGCGCAAGCTCAGCGCGGCCGATATCGAGAAAATCTATCGGGCGGCGTACTAGCCGTTGAGTTAGGTCACGGTGCGCAGGGCAAAGCATGAGGTATACAATGCGCGCCATCGTGATTTAGCTCAAAAAAGGTGCGTCATGCAGCCCTTCGTTATTGCTCCATCGATTCTCTCCGCCGATTTCGCCCGCCTGGGTGAGGAAGTGGACAAGGTGTTGGCCGCCGGTGCCGACTTCGTGCACTTCGATGTCATGGACAACCACTACGTGCCCAACCTGACCATCGGTCCGATGGTCTGCGCGGCGCTGCGCAAGTACGGCATCACCGCGCCGATCGATGCGCACCTGATGGTCAGCCCGGTGGATCGCATCATCGGTGATTTCGTTGACGCCGGCGCGACCTACATCACCTTCCACCCGGAAGCCTCGCTGCACGTCGACCGCACCTTGCAACTGATCCGCGAGGGCGGTTGCAAGGCCGGCCTGGTGTTCAACCCGGCCACCCCGCTGGACGTGCTCAAGTACGTGATGGACAAGGTCGACATGGTGCTGCTGATGAGCGTCAACCCAGGCTTCGGCGGGCAGAAGTTCATCCCCGGTACCCTCGACAAGCTGCGTGAAGCCCGTGCGCTGATCGATGCGTCGGGTCGCGACATCCGCCTGGAAATCGACGGTGGGGTCAACGTCAACAATATCCGTGAAATCGCGGCTGCCGGCGCCGACACCTTCGTGGCCGGCTCGGCGATCTTCAACGCCCCGGACTACGAGGAAGTCATCGCCAGGATGCGCGCCGAATTGGCGCTGGCGCGTCCATGAGCGGCTTTGAGCAGCTGTTCCCCGGCAAACTGCCACGGCTGGTGATGTTCGATCTGGACGGTACCTTGATCGACTCGGTGCCAGACCTGGCGGCGGCGGTGGACGAGATGCTGCTCAAGCTGGGACGCAAGCCGGCGGGGCTTGCGTCGGTACGCGAATGGGTCGGCAATGGCGCGCCGATGCTGGTTCGCCGGGCCCTGGCCAATCACATCGATGCCGAAGGTGTCGATGAGGTTGAGGCCGAGCACGCCCTGGAACTGTTCAACGCAGCCTATGAGCGCAGCCACGAACTGACCGTGGTCTACCCCGGCGTACGCGACACCCTCAAGTGGCTGAGCAAGCAGGGCGTGGAAATGGCCCTGATCACCAACAAGCCGGAGCGCTTTGTCGCGCCGCTGTTGGACCAGATGAAAATCGGCCGTTATTTCCGCTGGATCATTGGTGGCGATACCTTGCCGCAGAAGAAACCCGACCCGGCGGCGCTGTTTTTCGTGATGAAAATGGCCAATATTCCGGCGTCCCAGTCGCTGTTTGTCGGCGATTCACGCAGTGACGTGCTGGCGGCGAAAGCGGCCGGCGTGCAGTGCGTGGCCCTGAGTTACGGCTACAACCATGGTCGTCCGATCGCCGAAGAGTCGCCGTCGCTGGTGATTGATGATCTGAGACTGCTAATCCCCGGTTGCTTGGGAGCTGGCGCTGAGATAACGTTGCCCGACATCGATCCGTCCCCTTCTGGAAATTCCATCGTGGTGGTCACTCGCAAACTCTGGATGAAAGTCATCAAGGCCCTGGCCCGCTGGCGTTGGCGCGCCTGACTGATCCTGGCCGCGCCATGCGGCACGTTTGCATACCTGACTGTTAGACCCTCACGCCACGAGGCACCTCATGATCCGCGAAGAATTCCTGCGTTTGGCCGCTGCCGGCTATAACCGTATCCCCCTGGCCTGCGAAACCCTGGCCGACTTCGACACGCCGTTGTCGATCTACCTGAAACTGGCCGACCAGCCCAACTCCTACCTGCTGGAGTCGGTACAGGGCGGCGAGAAATGGGGCCGTTACTCGATCATCGGCCTGCCATGCCGCACTGTGCTGCGGGTGCACGACCATCATGTGAGCATCACCCATGATGGTGTCGAGATCGAAAGTCATGAGGTCGAAGACCCGCTGGCCTTCGTCGAAGCCTTCAAGGCGCGCTACAACGTGCCGACCATCCCTGGCCTGCCGCGCTTCAACGGCGGCCTGGTGGGGTACTTCGGCTACGACTGCGTGCGCTATGTGGAAAAACGCCTGGGCAAATGCCCGAACCCTGACCCCCTGGGCGTGCCGGACATTCTGCTGATGGTCTCCGATGCGGTGGTGGTGTTCGACAACCTCGCCGGCAAGATGCACGCGATCGTGCTCGCCGACCCGTCCCAGGCCGACGCCTTCGAGCAAGGCCAGGCCAGCCTCGAAGCGCTGTTGGAAAAACTGCGCCAGCCGATCACCCCGCGTCGCGGCCTGGACCTCAGCCGTCCGCCGGCGGCTGATCCGGTGTTCCGCTCCAGCTTTACCCAGGATGACTATGAGCGCGCGGTCGATACCATCAAGGAATACATCCTCGCCGGTGACTGCATGCAGGTGGTGCCGTCGCAACGCATGTCCATCGACTTCAAGGCGGCACCCATCGACCTGTACCGGGCGCTGCGCTGCTTCAACCCGACGCCGTACATGTACTTCTTCAACTTTGGTGACTTCCACGTAGTGGGCAGCTCGCCGGAGGTGCTGGTGCGTGTCGAGGACAACCTGATCACCGTGCGCCCGATTGCCGGCACACGCCCGCGTGGCGTGACCGAAGAAGCGGATCTGGCGCTCGAAGAAGACCTGCTCAGCGACGACAAGGAAATCGCCGAACACCTGATGCTGATCGACCTGGGCCGCAATGACACCGGGCGTGTCTCGGAAATCGGCTCGGTGAAGTTGACCGAGAAGATGGTCATTGAGCGTTATTCCAACGTGATGCACATCGTGTCCAACGTCACCGGCGAGCTGAAGGCCGGGCTGACTGCGATGGACGCGTTGCGGGCGATTCTGCCGGCAGGCACCTTGTCGGGGGCGCCGAAGATCCGTGCGATGGAAATCATCGACGAACTGGAGCCGGTCAAGCGCGGTGTCTATGGCGGCGCCGTGGGGTATTTCGCCTGGAACGGCAACATGGACACTGCCATTGCGATTCGCACTGCGGTGATCAAGGACGGGGAGCTGCACGTGCAGGCCGGTGGCGGGATTGTCGCCGACTCGGTGCCGGCCCTCGAATGGGAAGAAACCCTGAACAAGCGCCGCGCGATGTTCCGCGCCGTAGCGCTGGCTGAACAGACCCCCAATTCTTGAGGTTTCCCCCATGTTGCTGATGATTGATAACTACGATTCCTTTACCTACAACGTTGTGCAGTACCTGGGGGAGTTGGGCGCCGAGGTCAAGGTGGTTCGCAATGACGAACTGACCGTGGCCGAAATCGCCGCCCTGAACCCGGAACGTATCGTGGTTTCGCCGGGCCCCTGCACGCCGACCGAGGCGGGTATCTCCCTCGAAGCCATCAAGTACTTCGCCGGCAAGCTGCCGATCCTGGGCGTTTGCCTGGGCCATCAATCCATCGGCCAGGCCTTTGGCGGTGATGTGGTGCGCGCGCGCCAGGTGATGCACGGCAAGACCAGCCCGGTGTTCCATAAAGACCTGGGCGTATTCCAGGCACTCAACAACCCGGTGACCGTGACCCGCTACCACTCGCTGGTGGTCAAGCGCGAAACCCTGCCGGAATGCCTGGAGCTGACGGCCTGGACCCAGCTGGAAGACGGCTCCGTCGACGAGATCATGGGCCTGCGTCACAAGACACTGAATATCGAAGGGGTGCAGTTTCACCCTGAATCGATCCTGACCGAGCAGGGCTACGAGCTGTTCGCCAACTTTCTCAAGCAGAGCGGCGGCACGCGCTAAGGACTTTCCATGGATATCAAGACTGCCCTGAGCCGTATCGTCGGCCATCTGGACCTGAGCACCGCTGAAATGAGCGATGTGATGCGCGAAATCATGACTGGTCAATGCACCGATGCGCAGATCGGCGCCTTCATGATGGCGATGCGCATGAAGAGTGAAAGCATCGACGAGATCGTCGGCGCCGTATCGGTGATGCGTGAGCTGGCGGACAAGGTCGAGCTCAAGACCCTCGACGGCGTGGTCGACGTGGTCGGCACCGGCGGTGACGGTGCGAACATCTTCAACGTCTCGACGGCCTCGTCCTTTGTGGTGGCGGCGGCGGGCTGCACCGTGGCCAAGCACGGTAACCGCGCGGTGTCCGGCAAGAGCGGCAGTGCCGACCTGCTGGAAGCGGCCGGTATCTACCTGAACCTCACGCCGGTACAAGTGGCGCGCTGCATCGACAACGTCGGCATCGGCTTTATGTTTGCCCAGTCCCATCATGGTGCAATGAAGCACGCCGCCGGCCCACGCAAGGACCTTGGCCTGCGTACCCTGTTCAACATGCTCGGCCCGCTTACGAATCCGGCCGGTGTGAAGCACCAGGTGGTAGGCGTGTTCAGCCAGGCGCTGTGCCGGCCATTGGCTGAAGTACTCCAACGCATGGGCAGCAAGCATGTGCTGGTGGTGCATTCCAAAGACGGCCTGGACGAGTTCAGCCTGGCGGCGCCAACGTTTGTGGCGGAGCTGAAGGATGACCAGATCAGCGAATACTGGGTCGAACCGGAAGACTTGGGCATGAAGAGCCAGAGCCTGCACGGCCTGGCGGTGGAAAGCCCGGCGGCGTCCCTGGAGCTGATTCGCGATGCCCTGGGGCGTCGTAAGACCGAGAACGGTCAAAAAGCCGCGGAAATGATTGTTCTGAATGCTGGCGCGGCACTTTACGCAGCCGATCATGCCTATAGTCTTAAGGAAGGTGTCGAATTGGCCCACGATGCGCTGCACACCGGTCTGGCTCGTGAAAAGCTCGAAGAGCTGGGAGCATTCACCGCTGTATTCAAGATGGAGAATGAAGGATGAGTGTGCCGACCGTTCTGGAAAAAATCCTGGCCCGCAAGGCTGAAGAAGTCGCCGAACGCCGTTCCCGTGTGAGCCTGGCCGAGTTGGAAGCCCAAGCGAAAGCCGCTGACGCACCGCGTGGATTTGCCAAGGCACTGATCGCCCAGGCCAAGCTCAAGCAGCCGGCCGTGATCGCCGAGATCAAGAAAGCATCGCCGAGCAAGGGCGTGATCCGCGAAAACTTTGTACCGGCGGAAATCGCTCTCAGCTACGAGAAGGGTGGGGCGACGTGCCTGTCGGTACTCACTGACATCGATTTTTTCCAGGGTTCCGACCTGTTCCTGCAGCAGGCCCGCGCCGCGTGCAAGTTGCCGGTGATCCGCAAGGATTTCATGGTCGATCCGTACCAGATCGTCGAAGCCCGTGCCTTGGGCGCCGACTGTGTGTTGTTGATCGTCTCCGCATTGGATGACGTGAAGATGGCCGAGCTGGCGGCCGTGGCCAAAAGCGTTGGCCTGGATGTGCTGGTGGAAGTGCACGACGGCGATGAGCTGGAGCGCGCGCTGAAAACCCTCGACACACCGCTGGTGGGGGTCAACAACCGTAACCTGCATACCTTCGAAGTCAGCCTGGAAAACACCCTCGACCTGCTGCCGCGTATTCCGCGCGATCGCCTGGTGATTACCGAAAGTGGCATCGTCAACCGTGCCGATGTGGAGCTGATGGAAATCAGTGACGTTTATTCGTTCCTGGTGGGTGAGACCTTCATGCGTGCCGAGAACCCTGGGGCGGAACTGCAGCGTCTGTTCTTCCCGGAGCGTGGCGTGGCGGTCAGTGGTTCCACTCTCGATTGATTTGAAATGCGATCAACGTGTGGGAGGGGGCTTGCCCCGATGGCGGCGGTTCAGTTGGAGCATTCTCGACTGACACACCGCTATCGGGGGCAAGCCCCCTCCCACATTTGGGTTTGTGTTTATTCAGATAGGTAGGTGCCCATTGATCCAGCCAGTGTCGATGCGTGTTGAAGCAGGCCTTGCCGCCGAGCAAGCCTTGCTGGCCGCCGTTTGCGCGGATGAGCAGGCGTTTGGGTTGTTGTTCTGGCAGCCCAGCGACCAGGCACTGGTGATGCCACGCCGCTTGAGCCGATTGCCTGCTTTCGATGTCGCCAGCCGCGTGTCTGCGGATGCCGGTTGGCCGGTGCTCTTGCGCGAAACCGGCGGCGAACCGGTGCCGCAGTCCAGCGCCACGGTCAATATCGCCCTGGTCTACGCTCCGCCGCGCAGTGAGGGTGATCAAGGTCGCATCGAAACTGGTTACCAGCGTCTATGCCAGCCGATCTGCGATTTACTTATCGAGTTGGGCGGCGATGCCTCCGTCGGGGAAATCGACGGTGCATTCTGCGACGGTCGTTACAACGTCAACCTCAACGGGCGCAAAATGGTCGGTACTGCCCAGCGCTGGCGGCAAGGCGGGGGCCGCCCGGTGGGGTTGGTGCACGGTGCGTTGTTGCTGGATAACGATCGTGAAGAACTGATCGCGGCGGTCAACCGCTTCAACCAAGCCTGCGGCCTGGAGCAACGGGTTCGCGCCGACAGCCATATTGCCCTGCACGAAGCCTTCCCCGCGCCGGACGCAATCAGCCGGCTGGACACCTTGTACCGACAAATGCTGGCCAGCTTCCTGCCGGCTTAACGGGTACCGAACACCACCATCGTCTTGCCTTTGACGTGCACCAGGTTGCGCTCTTCCAGATCCTTGAGCACGCGGCCGACCATCTCCCGTGAACAACCGACAATGCGCCCGATTTCCTGGCGGGTGATCTTGATCTGCATGCCGTCGGGGTGAGTCATTGCATCGGGCTGCTTGCACAGCTCCAGCAAGCAACGGGCCACACGTCCGGTGACGTCGAAGAACGCCAGGTCGCCAACCTTGCGCGTAGTGTCTCGCAGGCGCTGGGCGATCTGACCACTGAGGGCGTAGAGAATATCGGGGTCCTGCTGGGCGAGTTCGCGAAACTTTGCGTAACTGATCTCGGCCACTTCGCACTCGACCTTGGTCCGCACCCAGGCGCTGCGCTCCTGCTCCTTGCCTGCTTGTTCAAACAGCCCCAGCTCGCCGAAAAAATCCCCGGTGTTCAGGTAGGCGATGATCATTTCGCGGCCGTCTTCATCCTCGATCAGGATGGTGACTGAGCCCTTGATAATGAAAAACAGTGTTTCGGAGCGCTCACCGGCGCAGATGATGTTGTGCTTGGCGGGGTGGCGCCGGCGCTGGCAGTGCATCAGCAACTTGTCGAGATTCTTGATCTTGGGTATGGGCGTAAGAGCAACCATGGTTGTATCCCGAAAGGCAGCGCGAGGGGGTTGGAGTTGTTGTACTCAGCGGTATCGGCATTGATACACGTTGTATAAGGGTGGCAATACGCCACTCCTTTGGCGCCAGCTTAACAGACACATTCTGACTCGATTAGCGAATTTTCCGAGTCAGCTCCGTTATTGATCGCTTTGATGGGAAGCGCGGTTGCGCCCGGGCCCTGTGCTAAGCTGGCGACCCTTTTTTAGCAGTGGAGTCTGGGCGATGAAGGCACGCATCCAATGGGCGGGCGAAGCCATGTTCCTCGGTGAGTCGGGCAGTGGCCATGTGGTGGTCATGGATGGCCCGCCGGAAGCCGGTGGCCGTAACCTGGGCGTACGCCCGATGGAAATGCTCCTGCTTGGTGTGGGCGGTTGCAGCAATTTCGACGTGGTCAGCATCCTGAAAAAATCCCGCCAGGCTGTGGAAAGCTGCGAAGCCTTCCTGGAAGCCGAGCGCGCCACTGAAGATCCCAAGGTGTTCACCAAGATCCACATGCATTTCGTGGTGAAGGGACGGGCGTTGAAAGAGGCCCAGGTCAAGCGTGCCATCGAGCTGTCTGCCGAGAAGTATTGCTCGGCGTCGATCATGCTCGGCGCGGCGGGTGTGGCCATCACCCATGATTACGAGATCATCGAGTTGGGTTGACCGCCAATCGGCAAAAGAAAAGGGCGCTTCGATAGCGCCCTTTTTTGCAGCCGCAGGTTTAGTCAGATGCGGTAGGTGCTTTTGGTCATGACCTTGGCCAGCAGGCTCATGCCGAATCGCACTGGCGCCGGGAAGCGGAAACCGCCGGCATCCAATGCACTTTCGGCGTGGTGCTCCTCATCAATACGCATCTGCTCAAGAATCGCCCGGGACTTTTCGTCATCGGCCGGCAGTTGCTCCAGATGTTCATCCAGGTGCTTGCACACTTGATGTTCCGTCGCGGCGACAAAGCCGAGGCTGACCTTGTCGCTGATCAAACCGGCAGCCGCGCCGATGCCGAATGACAAACCGTAGAACAGCGGGTTGAGCACGCTGGGATGGCTACCCAACTGGCGAATACGTTGCTCGCACCAGGCCAGGTGATCGATTTCTTCCTCGGCCGCATGCTCCATGGCCGCGCGCACCTGCGGCAGCTTGGCGGTCAGGGCCTGGCCCTGGTACAGCGCCTGGGCACAGACTTCACCGGTATGGTTGATACGCATCAGGCCTGCGACATGGCGGGTCTCGGTCTCGCTCATCTGCGCGTCAGGCTGCACGATGGCGGGCGACGGGCGGTACGGTTGGCCGCTGAAGGGCAGCAGTGTGCGCATGGCCATGTCGGCTTGCAGCAACAGACGGTCAATGGGCGAGTAGTGACGTTGGGTAGTCATGCTGACCTCCGGGAAGAATCTCGGCGGCCAGTTTACCGCAAGAGAGAGGAACGCGTTTGCCCTGAGTCAAGGGCATCGGGTCGCAGCCTTGGGCTGCGCCCCTTGTAGCGGGCTATTTCAGCCCGGCGGCCAGTTCATCTGGCGCTGGCCCAGCACATGCATATGGATGTGGTAAACGGTCTGCCCGCCTTTCGGGTTGCAGTTCATCACCACCCGGAAGCCTTCTTCACAGCCTTGTTCCACCGCCAGGCGCTGGGCAGTGAACAGAATATGGCCGGCCAGGGCTTTGTCTTCCTCGGTCAGGTCATTGAGGGTGGGGATGTGTTTTTTCGGGATGACCAGGAAATGCACGGGCGCTGCCGGGTGGATGTCCTTGAAGGCCAGGACTTGATCATCTTCATAGATGATATCCGCAGGTATTTCCCGGTTGATGATTTTGGTGAACAGAGTATCCACAGCTGTTTCTCCATTATGAAAGTGCAAGGTGAGTGTACCCAGGCGATCAGCGCGGGCAATAGGCCTTGTTGATCGCCCCGGCGATCTTGCGAGTCAACCAGCGTGGGCTGAAACGCGGGCTGAAGGCCAGCCAGCGATTACGTCGTCCAGGAATGATGATGGCTTTGTTCTTTTCCAGTGCGCGCACGGTATAGAGCGCCACTTCTTCCGGGCTCATCAATTGCTCGCTGCGCTCGAGTCTGGCGGTGTCCATCTGCGCCGTACCGAAGAAGGCGGTGCGCGTAGGACCGGGGCAAAGCACCGAGACCTTGATGCCACAGGTCTTCAGTTCTTCGCGCAAGCCTTCGGAGAAATGCAGCACGTAGGCCTTGCTGGCGTAGTAGCTGCTCATCCACGGGCCGGGTTGGAACGCGGCGACCGAGGCGACGTTGAGAATCTGCCCGCCACCGTGCAGCGCCATGGTGTTGCCCAGGGCGTGACACATGCGGGTGAGGGCAAGGATGTTGACTTCGATGAGGTCTTGTTCGGTCATCCAGTCCTGGGCCAGGAATGGCCCGCTGGTGCCAATGCCAGCGCAGTTCACCAGCAAATCGATCTGCCGCTCGCCTTCTTCCAGCTCCAGCAGGAACCCGGACAAGCGCAATGGCTCGCCGAGATCGCATGCCCGAAACAGCACCTCGACGCCGAAGCGTTGGGTCAATTCGATTGCAATGTTTTCCAACTGATCACGCTGGCGGGCCACCAGAATCAAGCTGCGGCCGCGACGGGCCAGGGCTTCGGCCAAAGCCAGGCCGATGCCGCTGGAGGCACCGGTGATCAGAGCGTAACGGGTCATGCCTTTCTCCATCGCAACACGCCGCGCCTGGGATGGAGGCATCGCAGGCGCGGCGCGTTTCTTTACTGTTCTGGAGAGTCTACAGGTTCGGCCGCGTCGTCAGCACTTTGCGCGTCTTCTTCGTCGACGATCACGCTTTGATCGGCGTCTTCATCGGAAGTGATGGAGCTGCTTTCGTAGCTGCTGTCCACGTTGGTTTCGAGTTGATCCAGGTAGCCGTTCATGCCCAGCGACACCACGATGATGAGCATCAGCGGGATGAATGCCAGCCACAGCGAGGCCAGGACCTTCACCGCGGTGGAGTTGCGCGGTGGCGGTGCGCCGTACTGGTTGGCGCCGGTGTTACCTGGCATGACCAACAGCAGCAGCGGGAAAATACTGTTCACCAGCGGTACCAGGTTCAGCAGGTACAACCAGCCGGACCAGCCCAGATCGTGCAGGCGCTGCACGCCGATCTGCACGCTCACGACCACAACCGCGACGAACAGCGCGAAGCCCAGCAGCGAGCCGAGGATAATGGCTATCGTCGGCGACGCGGTTGCGATGGCAAAGCCCACAGTACTGAGGATGCCGGCTGCGACGAGCATGGCGACTGTCAGTACCAGCGTCCATGCCAGGTACCGCAGACGACCAATACGGCCATTGATGGTGAAGACCTTGAGGGTGGCGTATTCCGGCAGGCTTTCACCTACGGCGGCACGCGGTGGTGCGTACGGCGAAGCCGCAGGACGGGAGAAGTCCGCAGCGCTGGAATCTGTTTCGTGGGTTTCGGCAAGGCTGAAGGCTACGGGCTGTTCGGCCTCGATACGCGCGTCGACCCCGGCGTTTTTCAGCGCGGTGAGGTAGGTTTCGGCGTCGGGGCGGGACAGGTCGCGTTTCAGTGCAACAACGCGGCCGGTGAAGAGTTTCTCGATGTCCTCGACCGTGCTCTTGAACAGTTCAGCCAGGTTCAGCTTGGCTGTGGTGCTTTCGACACCCGGGAGCAGGGCCCCATCAAACACAATCTTGAAACGGTTGTCGCTCATGCGGGCATCCTTGTCACTGAATCAGTGGGGTAGTGCAGGCCTGCTCGATCGGCAGGCCCTGCGGTTGGGTCAGCGTGGCCAGCGCAACTGTGTCGCCTGCTCGCGCGCCTTGCGGTATTCGGCATCCAGGCGGGCAACGAGTTCATCGACGCCGGGTAAATCATTAATCTCACCGACACCTTGGCCTGCAGACCATACGGTCTTCCAGGCCTTGGCTTCGTCGCTCAGCGGCTTGAGCTTGGAGCCGAAGTTTACTTCGCCTTTGCCCTGCAGGGCAGCGAGGTCGAAACCGGCATTTTCCAGGCTCTGGCGCATAAAGCTTGCGGGCACGCCGGAGACTGCGGGAGTGTGCACGATGTCGGCGGCGCGCGATGTGAGCAGCATCTCTTTATACGCATCCGGGGCGTGGCTTTCGGTGGTACCGATAAACCGTGTGCCGAAATACGCCAGGTCTGCCCCCAGCAACTGGGCGGCGAGTATCTCATGGCCGTGGTTAAGGCAGCCGGCCAGCAGCAGGGTTTTGTCGAAGAATTGGCGAATCTCCGCGATCAGCGAAAACGGGCTCCAGGTACCGGCATGGCCACCGGCGCCTGCGGCCACGGCGATCAGGCCGTCGACACCGGCTTCAGCGGCTTTTTCGGCATGGCGACGGGTAGTGACATCGTGAAACACCAGGCCGCCATAGCTGTGCACCGCATCTACCACTTCTTTCACTGCGCCCAGGCTGGTAATCACGATCGGCACCTTGTGCTCAACACAGATCGCCAGGTCAGCCTCAAGGCGAGGGTTGCTGTTGTGCACGATCAGGTTGACGGCGTAGGGGGCAGGATTGTCCAGCTGCGCCAGGCCCGCTTCGATTTCCTCCAGCCAGGCCTTGAAGCCACTGCTCTCGCGCTGGTTGAGCGCCGGGAAGCTGCCGACCACGCCGTTGCGGCAGCAGGCCAGCACCAATTGCGGATTGGAAATCAGGAACATCGGCGCCACCACCACGGGCAGGTGCAGACGTTGTTCAAGCAGAGTGGGCAGCGACATTGGAGGTACCCCGAGTAATGACGTTAGAACGGTTTGACCACGACCAAAATTACGATAGCCAGCAATATCAGAACCGGGACTTCATTGAACCAGCGATAAAAGACATGGCTGCGGGTGTTTTCGCCACGGGCGAAACGTTTTACCTGCGCGCCGCACATATGGTGGTAGCCAATCAGGAACACTACCAGGGTCAACTTGGCGTGGATCCAGGCGCCCGATTGAAAGATGCCGGGGTTAAGGGCTATCAGCCAGATACCGAACACCAGGCTGGCCAGCATCGCCGGGCCCATGATGCCGCGGTAGAGCTTGCGCTCCATGACGCTGAAGCGTTCCTTGCTGACAGTGTCCTCGCTTTGAGCGTGGTAGACGAACAGGCGCGGCAGGTAGAACAGCCCGGCAAACCAGCAGACGATGCTGACGATATGGAAGGCTTTGACCCATAGATAAAGCATTTTTAGTTATTCCCAGGTTCACGGTAGCGCAGATAGTAGTGGCTCATGCGCCCATACGTCACGCTGACGGTTGTCGCAGGACGATACGGCCCCTATTATCGACGGCTTTCCAGTGGGTTCGTTGAGGGCAGGTTTATGGTCAAGGTCGGTATCGTCGGCGGCACGGGTTACACCGGTGTCGAATTGCTGCGTCTGTTGGCCCAGCATCCGCAAGCTGAGGTGGTGGTCATTACCTCTCGATCCGAGGCCGGCCTGGCCGTGGCCGATATGTACCCGAACCTGCGAGGCCACTACGACGGCCTGGCGTTCAGTGTTCCGGACATCAACACCCTTGGTGCCTGCGATGTGGTGTTCTTTGCCACCCCCCATGGCGTTGCCCATGCGTTGGCTGGCGAACTGCTGGCCGCTGGCACCAAGGTCATCGACCTGTCGGCGGACTTCCGCCTGCAAGACGCCGACGAATGGGCCAAGTGGTACGGCCAGCCTCACGGTGCACCGGAACTGTTGGAAGAGGCGGTGTACGGCCTGCCGGAAGTCAATCGTGAGCAGATCAAGCAGGCACGCTTGATCGCCGTGCCGGGTTGCTACCCGACGGCGACGCAACTGGGCTTCCTGCCGTTGCTCGAGGCCGGGCTGGCGGATGCTTCGCGCCTGATCGCAGACTGTAAGTCGGGTGTCAGCGGTGCCGGTCGTGGAGCAGCGGTAGGTTCCTTGTACTCCGAGACGTCGGAAAGCATGAAGGCTTACGCAGTAAAAGGGCATCGCCATCTGCCGGAGATTCGTCAGGGGCTGCGTCGCGCCGCCGGCAAAGACGTAGGCCTGACCTTCGTGCCACACCTGACGCCGATGATTCGTGGCATTCATTCCACGTTGTACGCCACCGTGGTCGATCGTTCGGTAGACCTACAGGCGTTGTTTGAAAAGCGTTATGCCAACGAGCCGTTCGTCGATGTAATGCCTGCTGGCAGCCATCCGGAAACCCGCAGTGTGCGAGGCGCCAACGTGTGTCGGATTGCGGTGCATCGTCCGCAGGATGGTGACCTGGTGGTGGTGTTGTCGGTGATCGACAACCTCGTCAAGGGCGCGTCGGGCCAGGCGGTGCAGAACATGAACATCCTGTTTGGCCTGGATGAAAAGCTGGGTCTGTCCCACGCCGGCATGCTGCCTTAAGACGATTGGCAAAGTGTGCAAAAGGCCCGTTGATCGGGCCTTTTGTGTTTCTAATGGCGGCGATGCAGATTGATATACCGTAACAATAGTTGACCGCTTTTCTAGGAGAAGCGGATAATGCCCGCCATTACGCATATGGCGGCGCTACGCCGGGAGATTATCAGCATGAGCGTTGAATCCTTCACCCCCACGGCTTTGCAATTTACCCACGGTGCTGCGCACAAGGTGAAGAGCCTGGTCGATGAAGAGGGTAATGATCGCTTGAAGCTGCGCGTATTCGTTACGGGCGGCGGTTGTTCAGGGTTTCAGTACGGTTTCACCTTCGATGAAGATGTGGCCGACGATGACACCATCGTTGAGCGTGAGGGCGTTAGCCTGGTCGTGGACCCGATGAGCTTCCAATACTTGGCAGGTGCCGAGGTGGATTACCAGGAGGGTCTGGAGGGTTCGCGTTTCGTGATCAAGAACCCTAACGCGACCACCACCTGTGGTTGCGGCTCTTCGTTCTCGATCTGATCGACAGCCTGATCTACAACGAATAAAAACGCCGCGTGGCTTTGATCGGCCAAGCGGCGTTTTGCTGTCTGCGATTCTGGCGAGGTGTTCGTCAGGCGGGGTAGATCGCGCCAAGTACCCTTAGCCCGCGTGCGCCGGTGACACTGGGCCGGTTGGCGGCAATGCCTTCCAGGCAGCATTGAGCCAGCCAGGCGAAGGCCATGGCTTCGACCCAGTCCGGGTCTACGCCGTGGGTGGCGGTGCTGCTGACTTGAGTGGATGGCAACAACGCGGCCAGACGATTCATCATTGTGGTGTTATGGGCGCCGCCGCCACAGACGAGTAACGTTTCTGTCTCGGGCTGCGCGGTTTGCAGGGCCTCGACGATGGTCAGGACAGTCAGCTCCAGCAGGCTGGCCTGTACGTCCTGGGGTTCAAAGGCGGGCAGGCGGCCAAGATGCTGGTGCAGCCACTCGAGGTTGAACACTTCACGGCCGGTGCTTTTCGGGCCTTTGGTCAGGAAGAATGGATCGCTGAGTAGGGCCGTGAGTAGTTGAGGCTCGACCTTGCCACTACCCGCCCACTGCCCATCACGGTCAAAGTGTTCGCCGCGCTGCTGTTGAATCCAGGCGTCCAGCAGCACATTGCCTGGGCCGCAGTCGAAGCCGGCTACGGGCTTGCCGGTTTCGATCAAGCTGAGATTGCTGAAGCCCCCAATATTCAACACTGCACGGTTGCCGGTGCTTTCGCCAAACAACGCCTCATGAAAGGCGGGCACCAGAGGCGCGCCCTGGCCGCCAGCGGCAACGTCGCGGCTGCGGAAGTCGCTGACTACGCTGATGCCCGTCAGCTCCGCAAGCAATGCCGGGTTGCCGATCTGCACGGTAAAGCCTCGGGCGGGTTCATGACGGATGGTCTGGCCATGGCTGCCGATCGCGCGTATGTCTTGAGGCTTGAGGTCGTGCTGGTCGAGCACCGTGTGAATGCCGTGGGCGGCGAGTGTGACCCAATGCTGCTGGGCTATCGCTGAGCGGGCAATCTCATCCGGGCCGCTGGCGCACAGGCTTAACAGCTCTGCGCGCAGGGTGTCCGGCATCGGTGTGTAGTGGGTGGCGATCAGATTGATCGCCGAGCCTTGTTCGATCAGGGCGATGTCCAGGCCATCGAGGCTGGTCCCGGACATTACACCTATATAGAACGGCATACCTTAACGCTTCGCCGAAGCAAGCAGGGTGGAGCGCTCCTGGTCCATGCGCGCCATCAGCGGCTGGCTCTGTTGCATAAAGCGTGCGCGCTCGGCCTTGGCAATCGGGTCGGCCATCGGCAGCTTCTGTCCCAATGGGTCAACGTGCACACCATTGACCTGGAACTCGTAGTGCAAGTGCGGGCCGGTGGACAGGCCAGTGGTGCCGATGTAACCGATTACTTGGCCTTGCTTCACGTTGCCGCCGGTTTTCACACCCTTGGCGAAACCTTGCATATGGCCATACAGGGTGCGGTAGGTGTTGCCGTGCTGGATGATCACCGTGTTGCCGTAGCCACCGCGGCGTCCTGCGAGCAGGACCTTGCCATCGCCGGCCGCCTTGATAGGCGTACCGCGTGGGGCGGCATAGTCGACGCCTTTGTGGGCGCGGATTTTGTTCAGAATTGGATGCTTGCGACCCATGGAGAAACGCGAGCTAATACGAGCGAAATCCACCGGGGTGCGGATAAAGGCCTTGCGCATGCTGTTGCCGTCGGCGGTGTAGTAGCTGCTGTTGCCTTGCTTGTTGGTGTAACGCACTGCGGTGTAGGTCTTGCCACGGTTGGTGAAGCGTGCGGAGAGAATGTTGCCGGTGCCGACCACTTTGCCGTTGGCGACTTTCTGCTCGTAGATCACGTCGAATTCATCGCCCTGGCGGATGTCCTGGGCGAAGTCAATGTCGTATCCAAACACACTGGCCATGTCCATGGTCATGCTATGGGACAAGCCGGCGCGCGCGGCAGATTGCGACAGTGAGCTGTTGATCACGCCGTGAACGTAAGCGGAGCGCATGACTGGCTTGGTGGTAATACGGTTGAAGGCAAAGCCTTTGGCGCCCTTGGTCAGGGAGATGCTCTCGAGGTCACTGACGCTGGTGTGCAGGTTGTTCAACTGACCGTCTGGTGTCAGTTCGAACTCCAGTTTCTGGCCGTGTTTGAGCTGGGTGAATTGCTTGGCTTGTTTATCGCTGGCCAGTACATCGTTAACGGTGGCTGCGGGAAGGCCTACCTTCTCGAACAGGGTCGAAAGCGTATCGCCTTTCGCCACGATCACTTCGCGGTGTTGAGGGTTCTTGGCAGTGTCTACTACGGGTTTTTTCTGTTCTTGAACGGCTTGCTGGGTGTCTTCCTGCGTGTTTTCGATCTGGGCAAACGGCGATTCAGTGGGAGCATTTGTGGCTTGTTGGGCGTCGGAAGCGTCTTGATCTTGTGTCAGTTGTTCAACTGGACTCTCCAAGTCAAGGCTCAGGGATGTTCGTTTGGCTTCTACGTCACTGGAAGGGAATACCAGGAGTGCCAGGCTGAGAAGGGCGGCGATACCACTTGCTGCGAGCAGGTGGGTCTTCGGGTAAAGCGGCGGCGCTTTAGACGGTTCAGTGGTCATAGGTAATTTGACTTTGAAGATGAAATGGAAAAGATGAATGACATGATGAAGATGAAATAACTGTATAAAATATAACCAAATCATCTGTGGCGCAAGCTCGCGAACGCTGGGCTTGCTGAACGGTGTCCGTGCGCAGGGCAAAACTTGTAATTAGTCCCTGATCTTGTATGGTTGGTTCCCTTTTGAATCTGAGCCTTGCGGGTCTGTTATGAAGTCGGTTGAAGAGCAGCTAGCGCTGATAAAACGTGGTGCGGAAGAACTGTTGGTCGAGGCCGAGCTGATCGAAAAGCTCAAGCGTGGCCAGCCCCTGCGTATTAAGGCTGGCTTCGATCCAACGGCGCCGGACCTGCACCTGGGTCATACCGTGCTTATTAATAAGCTGCGTCAGTTCCAGGAGCTGGGGCATCAGGTGATCTTCCTTATAGGTGATTTCACCGGGATGATCGGTGATCCGAGCGGTAAGAGTGCGACACGCCCGCCGCTGACCCGTGAGCAGGTTCTCGATAATGCCGAGACCTATAAGACCCAGGTATTCAAGATTCTTGATCCGGCCAAGACCGAGGTGGCGTTTAACTCCACCTGGATGGATCAGATGGGGCCGGCGGACTTCATTCGCCTCACTTCCCAGTACACCGTGGCGCGCATGCTTGAGCGTGATGACTTCGATAAGCGCTATTCAACCAATCAGCCGATCGCGATTCATGAGTTCCTGTATCCGCTGGTTCAGGGTTATGACTCGGTAGCGCTGCGCGCGGATGTTGAGTTGGGTGGTACCGACCAGAAATTCAACCTGCTGATGGGGCGTGAGTTGCAGCGTGCTTATGGTCAGGAGGCTCAGTGCATCCTGACCATGCCGTTGTTGGAAGGATTGGATGGCGTCAAGAAAATGTCCAAGTCCCTGGGCAACTATGTCGGCATCCAGGAAGCTCCGGGTGTGATGTACGGCAAGCTGGTCTCTATCCCGGATGCCTTGATGTGGCGCTACTTCGAACTGTTGAGCTTCCGCTCGATGGATGAGATCGATGCGCTGCGTGCGGATGTAGAGGCGGGTGCCAATCCGCGTGACGTGAAGATCAAACTGGCGGAAGAGATCGTTGCGCGCTTCCATGGTGAAGAGGCTGCGGCCAGTGCTCACCGTGCGGCGGGTAACCGCATGAGAGATGGCGAGCTGCCGGATGATCTGCCTGAGATTGAATTGACGGCTACTGAGGCCATGCCGATTGCGGCAGTCCTTAATAAGGCTGGTCTGGTGAAGAACTCGGCGGTCGCGCGTGACCTTCTGGGGTCTGGCGGTGTGCGTATAGATGGTGAGGTGGTGGATCGCACCTTTATATACGAACTGGGTGCTACCCACGTTTGTCAGGCGGGGAAGAAGGCATTTGCGCGTATTGCGCTCAAATCCGAATAAACCTGAAATTAAGTGTTGACGGCGAATTGTATCTGTCTATAATTCGCCCCACTTCCGGCGCAGTCGAAACGTAAAACTCCTTGCTAAACAATGAGTTATGCAGAATAAAGCAGCGGATTGCTTCAGTTCATCGAAGCCCAGAAGGAGTTGGTAGGGTCGTGTTGTTTGACGCTATTAACGATTCGATCTTCTCGGTCGAAAGCGGAGAAAAAGAGGTGTTGACAGCAGCGTGTAACGCTGTAGAATTCGCCTCCCGCTGACGAGAGATCGCAAGCGCAAGTGGTTGAAGTTGTTGAAGAAATCTTCGAAAACTTCTGAAAATAATCACTTGACAGCAAATGAGGCTGCTGTAGAATGCGCGCCTCGGTTTAGACGAAAGCTCTTAACCAACCGCTCTTTAACAACTGAATCAAGCAATTCGTGTGGGTGCTTGTGGAGTCAGACTGATAGTCAACAAGATTATCAGCATCACAAGTTACTCCGCGAGAAATCAAAGA
>NZ_JAFMZG010000015.1:0-72864 GCF_049132125.1 Pseudomonas sp. NFX5 | reverse complement strand
CGAACTCAGCAGTGAAACGATGCATCGCCGATGGTAGTGTGGGGTTTCCCCATGTGAGAGTAGGTCATCGTCAAGATTAAATTCCGAAACCCCATTTGCGAAAGCAGATGGGGTTTTGTTTTGGGCGGTCGGAAAGTGCGAAGAGGCGCCTCGGGACGGGCTTCAGTGCTAAAGTCCGGCCTTTCTATGCAATGACCCTGCGCATGGCTATCATGCGTGCCTCATTGTGAGGCGATACTTGCATGCTGACGTTGTTAGAACTTCTAAAAGATGGCCGATTCCATTCCGGAGAAGCACTTGGCGCAGCCCTGGGCGTTAGTCGCAGTGCTGTCTGGAAGCAGCTCCAGCATCTTGAGGCCGAATTGAATCTGCCGGTCCACAAGGTTCGTGGGAGGGGGTATCAATTAGCTTCGCCGCTGGTTTTCTTGAGTTCTGAGCAGATTGCACTGCATGCGTCTTCCCTGGTGTGGCCTATCCATATCTACGACTCCATCGACTCGACAAATGCCGAGGCTCTGCGCCTTGTTGAGGTTGAGCGTGCGACGCCGTACCTGGTGCTTGCGGAGCAGCAAACGGCGGGAAAAGGGCGACGTGGTCGAAAGTGGGTCAGCCCGTTCGCTCAGAATGTGTATTACAGCCTCTTATTGCGTATCGAGAATGGTCCGCGACAGCTGGAAGGCCTGAGCCTTGTGGTTGGCTTGGCGGTAATGCAGGCGTTGCGTGAGTCTGGAGTGCGGGGTGCGGCTCTGAAGTGGCCAAACGACGTCCTGGTGGGGCAGAAGAAGATTGCCGGGATTTTGCTGGAGCTCGTAGGGGATCCCGCGGATATTTGCCACGTTGTCCTCGGCATCGGTATTAACGTGAATATGCAGAAGGCTGAAGAGGTTGATCAGCAATGGACGTCAGTGCAGTTGGAGACGGGGTCTCCAGTTGATCGTAACTCTCTGGTGGCGCGCCTGTGCTTGCAGTTGCAAAGCTACTTGGATCGACACAGGGCGCAAGGATTTTCATCGCTTCGGGATGAGTGGGAAAAAGGCCATGCCTGGCAGGGAAAGGCAGTGTCACTCATAGCGGGTGCCAGCCGTGTCGATGGGGTGGTGCTGGGTATCGACGGTCAGGGGGCATTACGTTTAAGTGTCGGTGGTGTTGAAAAAACATACAGTGGTGGTGAGTTAAGCCTGAGGTTGCGTGATGATTCTTGAGCTCGACTGTGGGAATAGCTTCATCAAGTGGCGCGTACTTGATTCGGATCGGGCGACGGCATCTGCAGAAGGTGTCGCTAGTTCGGATGTTGCATTGATTGAAAGTCTGTCAGTGCTGCCTGGTGTGTTATTGACACATTGCCGGTTGGTGAGTGTTCGTGCTCTGGACGAAACAAAAAATCTGGTTGAGGCGCTGGTGGAGGCCTTTGGCGTTGCGGTTTCCTGCGCTGTTTCTGCGCGAGAAATGGCTGGGGTGCGCAACGGTTACGAAGATTTCGAGCGTCTTGGTCTTGATCGCTGGTTAGCAATGCTGGGCGGCTTCAAATTGGCGTCGGGCGCATGCTTGGTGCTTGATTTCGGTACGGCTGCTACTGCAGATTTTGTTGCTGGCGATGGTGAGCATTTAGGTGGCTTCATCTGTCCAGGTATGCCCCTCATGCGTAATCAGCTGCGCACGCATACGCGCAAGATACGTTACGACGATGCAGCTGCCGAGAGAGCCTTGGAGCGCCTATCGCCAGGGCATACGACCGTAGAGGCTGTAGAGCGTGGCTGTACGTTGATGCTCAGAGGGTTTGTGCTGACCCAGCTTGAGCTGGCCCGAAGTTATTGGGGTGATAACTTCACTGTGTTCCTGACGGGGGGCGATGCTGATTTGGTGAGGGATGCCGTGCCTCAGGCTCGACTCGTTCCTGATTTGATTTTCGTAGGTCTGGCAATGGCGTGCCCTTTATCTTGAGGTGTTTATGCGTTGGCTGTTTTTGCTTTTATTGATCCTGAACGCCTTTTACTACATATGGCATCAGCAAGAGGCGCCGTTGCGTGCTAAAGACGTGACCCCTCTGAGCCTCTATCGGAATACGCAGCAGGATATTCGCCTGCTGAGCGAGTCTTCCGACGCTGTGGTGCGCAAGGATCGGGCTAAGGCATCTGATGCGCAAAATACTTGCTTATACATAGGAGGCTTTGCCGACCAGCGACAGGCGCAATTCCTTGAGCAGCGCCTCACTAGCCTGGATATAAAGGTTAAGGTGCAGCTGCTGAGTGCTCCTGATGCGCAAGGTTACTGGCTTCGAGTTGCCCCGGAAAGCCGACGCCTGGCTGACGACCTGCCCTTTGAAAACCTTGCTAAGGAATTCAATGAGTTAAAACATAAAATAATGCTGTGCGAAGGCATTGCAACTCTCGAATAGTTTGCATAGAATGGCGCCCGCTTCGCAGTGAAGACCTTTAAGGTCTAAGGTGCGAAGCGAAGGTCAATGCAGCTAACCTCATATTTTTAATGAGAAAATGCTTGACAGAAGGCCGGCGTGATGTAGAATGCCGGCTCGCTTAGGAGGGGTTCCCGAGCGGCCAAAGGGATCAGACTGTAAATCTGACGTCTACGACTTCGAAGGTTCGAATCCTTCCCCCTCCACCATTTTAGCGTGAGCTGCAAGCTCCGCGGGTATAGTTTAGTGGTAGAACCTCAGCCTTCCAAGCTGATGATGCGGGTTCGATTCCCGCTACCCGCTCCAAGTTTGCAGGTTGTGCACGGTGTTTCGCTCTTGTAGCTCAGTTGGTAGAGCACACCCTTGGTAAGGGTGAGGTCAGCGGTTCAAATCCGCTCAAGAGCTCCATATAACAAGGCAGATATGAAAATATCTGCCTTTGTTTTAACGGCTGGCTCGGCTTGATGGTGTTCAGATCGCTTGTTGTTGAGTGATTTCAAGTCTTTGGGGGTTGGTTGTTGTAAAGTCTTTTTCGGGTCTGCATAATGGTCGGCCTGATTTTGTTTTAGGTCAGTAGCTCAATTGGCAGAGCGACGGTCTCCAAAACCGTAGGTTGGGGGTTCGATTCCCTCCTGACCTGCCAGATTCACGTGGTGTGTCTGGCTTTCTTTTCACAGGATCTTCATAGATGACTCCTAAGGCTGAAGCTCAAAGCTCTCGTTTCGATCTCGTCAAGTGGCTCGCTGTAGTCGCTTTGGTGGTCGTGGGCGTTGTTGGCAACCAGTACTATTCTGCTTCGCCGATCCTGTACCGCGTTCTCGTTTTGCTCGCCCTTGCTGCTGTAGCTGCCTTTGTAGGCCTGCAGACTGCCAAAGGCAAGTCTTTCGCGGTCCTGGTGAAGGAAGCTCGCACCGAAATTCGTAAAGTCGTTTGGCCAACTCGCCAAGAAACCACGCAGACCACGTTGATTGTTGTGGCTGTTGTTCTGGTTATGGCGTTGCTGTTGTGGGGGCTTGATTCCCTGCTCGGCTGGCTTGTTTCCTTGATTGTTGGCTAAGGGTGTCCCGTGGCTAAGCGTTGGTACGTTGTGCATGCTTACTCGGGTTACGAGAAGCATGTTATGCGCTCTTTGCTGGAGCGCGTAAAGCTGGCAGGCATGGAAGATGGCTTCGGCGAAATTCTGGTTCCCACTGAAGAAGTGGTTGAAATGCGGAATGGTCAGAAGCGCAAGAGTGAGCGCAAGTTCTTTCCTGGCTACGTGCTGGTACAGATGGACATGAACGAAGGTACTTGGCACTTGGTCAAGGACACTCCTCGTGTTATGGGTTTTATCGGCGGTACGGCTGATAAGCCTGCTCCGATCACTGACAAAGAGGCAGAAGCAATTCTGCGTCGTGTCGCCGACGGTAGCGACAAGCCCAAGCCGAAGACGTTGTTCGAGCCGGGTGAGGTTGTTCGTGTCACAGATGGTCCGTTTGCTGATTTCAACGGGACCGTCGAAGAGGTTAACTACGAAAAGAGCCGGATCCAGGTCGCGGTGCTCATTTTCGGTCGCTCTACTCCGGTAGAGTTGGAATTCAGCCAGGTCGAGAAGGTCTAGCTGAGTAAGCATCCCAACCCCGCAGCCTTAGGCTGTGGGGTTTTGTCGTCACTGGGATAAACGCGCAAGTAACCGGGGAGCCTTTCGAGGCGCTTGAACCCGTAATTGGAGTGCCTCATGGCCAAGAAGATTACCGCTTACATCAAGCTGCAAGTGAAGGCCGCTCAGGCCAACCCAAGCCCACCTGTTGGTCCAGCCCTGGGTCAGCACGGCGTGAACATCATGGAATTCTGCAAGGCTTTCAACGCCCGTACTCAGGGTCTTGAGCCAGGTCTGCCGACTCCAGTGATCATCACTGTATACAGCGACCGTAGCTTCACTTTCGAAACCAAGTCGACCCCGGCTTCGGTTCTGCTGAAGAAGGCTGCTGGTCTGACTAGCGGTTCCGCTCGTCCTAACACCGTTAAGGTTGGCACCGTAACTCGTGCTCAGCTGGAAGAAATCGCGAAAACCAAAAACGCGGATCTGACTGCAGCTGATATGGATGCAGCCGTGCGTACCATCGCCGGTTCTGCTCGTAGCATGGGCCTTAACGTGGAGGGTGTGTAATGGCTAAGCTGACCAAGCGCCAAAAGGCTATCGCCGGCAAAATCGAAGCGGGCAAGTCCTACAATTTTGTAGACGCTGCTGCTCTGCTGACCGAGCTGTCGACTGTCAAGTTCAGCGAGTCCGTTGACGTTGCTGTAAACCTGGGTGTTGACCCACGTAAATCTGACCAGGTCGTTCGTAGCGCTACTGTGCTGCCACACGGTACTGGTAAGACTGTTCGTGTAGCTGTCTTCACCCAAGGCCCTGCAGCTGAAGCTGCTCTGGCCGCCGGCGCTGACCGCGTTGGTATGGACGACCTGGCTGCCGAAATGAAAGGCGGCGACCTGAACTACGACGTAGTTATTGCTTCCCCGGACGCAATGCGTGTTGTGGGCCAGTTGGGTCAGATCCTGGGTCCACGTGGCCTGATGCCTAACCCTAAGGTCGGCACCGTAACGCCAGACGTAGCTACCGCGGTTAAAAACGCCAAGGCTGGTCAGGTTCGTTATCGTACCGACAAAAACGGCATCATTCACACCTCCGTTGGCAAGGTCGGCTTCGACGCCGTCAAGCTGAAGGAGAACGTTGAAGCCCTGATCGCCGATCTGAAGCGTATCAAGCCAGCTTCCTCGAAAGGTATCTACGTCAAGCGCGTTACCCTGAGCACCACCATGGGCCCAGGCCTGGTCATCGACCAAGGCTCGCTGGACGTATAAGACACAAGTTGGCGCAAGCGATTGCGCCAATTGAAAGATTGGGGTCCCTGCCTGGCGGGGGCTATCCAAGACCGTAGGCGACGCAAGTCTTAAACCAACAAGCCTACGCAGATGGTGCTCCCGGTTCCTTACCGAATCAGACACCAAAACGACATCCGGCTCCGGCCAGATGAAACGGTAACAAGCAGGAGTTAAACCCGTGGCAATTAATCTCGAAGACAAGAAGGCCATCGTCGCTGAAGTCAACGAGGCTGCCAAAGCTGCTCTGTCCGCTGTCGTGGCTGATGCCCGTGGTGTGACAGTAGGCGCTATGACCGGACTCCGTAAAGAGGCTCGTGAAGCTGGCGTATACGTACGTGTTGTACGTAACACCCTGCTCAAGCGCGCCGTTGCTGACACTGAATACAGTGTCCTCAACGACGTGTTCACTGGCCCGACTCTGATTGCCTTCTCCAAGGATCATCCAGGCGCTGCTGCCCGTTTGTTCAAAGAGTTCGCTAAGAGTCAGGATAAGTTCGAGATCAAGGCAGCTGCGTTCGAGGGCAAGTTCCTCGCAGCTAACCAAATCGACGTACTGGCAACACTGCCGACCCGCAACGAAGCCATTTCGCAGCTGATGAGCGTGATTCAAGGCGCTACCAGCAAGCTGGCTCGTACTCTGGCTGCAGTTCGCGAGCAAAAAGAAGCTGCCGCAGCCTAAGGCTGAGCAACTTCTCTCGCGTATTTTTGTTTATTTCGATGGCCGCGTAGGCCGTCCCCCAATTCAGGAAATACAGCAATGTCTATCTCCCAAGACGATATCCTCAACGCCGTAGCTGAAATGTCGGTTCTGCAGGTTGTTGAGCTGATCAAAGCTTTCGAAGAAAAATTCGGCGTTTCCGCTGCCGCTGCTTCCGCTGGCCCAGCTGCTGCTGCTGCCGTTGTTGAAGAGCAAACCGAATTCAACGTCATGCTGACCGAGGCTGGCGAGAAGAAAGTAAACGTGATCAAGGCAGTACGTGAACTGACCGGTCTGGGCCTGAAAGAAGCCAAGGCTGTAGTTGACGGCGCTCCTGCCATGGTTCTGGAAGCTGTTGCCAAAGAAGCAGCTGACAAAGCCAAAGCTACTCTGGAAGAAGCAGGCGCTAAAGTCGAGCTGAAGTAAGCATCGACCTTGCGTCTCCAGCCCAAGCGTTAAGCTGAAGGCTGATGGCTGGTGGCTCTTGCCACCGGCCTTTTTCCGTTCTTGGCTGTCGACTCGGTCGCCGCCATTAACGCGCTGTAGCCACCCGATGCGGTGGTGCAAACCATGGGGTTTGCAAGATTTTCTGGCTGCTCCCGTCGGGAGGGCCAAACAAGCAGGTGACCAAGCTGGGGAACGCTGATGGCTTACTCATATACTGAGAAAAAACGTATCCGCAAGGACTTTAGCAAGTTGCCGGACGTCATGGATGTCCCGTACCTTCTGGCTATCCAGCTGGATTCGTATCGTGAATTCTTGCAGGCGGGAGCGACCAAAGATCAGTTCCGCGACGTGGGCCTGCATGCGGCCTTCAAATCCGTTTTCCCGATCATCAGCTACTCCGGCAATGCTGCGCTGGAGTACGTCGGTTATCGCCTGGGCGAACCGGCATTTGATGTCAAAGAATGCGTGTTGCGCGGTGTTACGTACGCCGTACCTTTGCGGGTAAAAGTCCGTCTGATCATTTTCGACAAAGAGTCGTCGAACAAAGCGATCAAGGACATCAAAGAGCAAGAAGTCTACATGGGCGAAATCCCATTGATGACTGAGAACGGTACCTTCGTTATCAACGGTACCGAGCGCGTTATCGTTTCCCAGCTGCACCGTTCCCCGGGCGTGTTCTTCGACCACGACCGCGGCAAGACGCACAGCTCCGGCAAGCTCCTGTACTCCGCGCGGATCATTCCGTACCGCGGTTCGTGGTTGGACTTCGAGTTCGATCCGAAAGACTGCGTGTTCGTGCGTATCGACCGTCGTCGCAAGCTGCCGGCCTCGGTACTGCTGCGCGCGCTCGGCTACACCACTGAGCAAGTCCTGGATGCGTTCTACACCACCAACGTATTCAGCCTGAAGGATGAAACCCTCAAGCTGGAGCTGATCGCTTCGCGTCTGCGTGGTGAAATTGCTGTCCTGGACATTCAGGATGAAAAGGGCAAGGTCATCGTTGAGGCTGGCCGTCGTATCACTGCGCGCCACATCAACCAGATCGAAAAAGCGGGTATCAAAGAGCTGGAAGTTCCCCTGGACTATGTCCTGGGCCGTACTACCGCGAAGGTCATCGTTCACCCGGCTACAGGCGAAATCCTGGCTGAGTGCAACACCGAGCTGAACACCGAGATCCTGGCCAAAATCGCCAAGGCGCAGGTTGTTCGCATCGAGACCCTGTACACCAACGATATCGACTGCGGTCCGTTCGTCTCCGACACCCTGAAGATCGACTCCACCAGCAACCAATTGGAAGCGCTGGTAGAAATCTATCGCATGATGCGTCCTGGCGAGCCACCAACCAAAGACGCTGCAGAAACCCTGTTCAACAACCTGTTCTTCAGCCCTGAGCGCTACGACCTGTCTGCGGTCGGCCGGATGAAGTTCAACCGTCGTATCGGTCGCACCGAGATCGAAGGTTCGGGTGTGCTGTGCAAGGAAGACATCGTTGCGGTCCTGAAGACTCTGGTCGACATCCGTAACGGCAAAGGCATCGTCGATGACATCGACCACCTGGGTAACCGTCGTGTTCGCTGCGTAGGCGAAATGGCCGAGAACCAGTTCCGCGTTGGCCTGGTGCGTGTTGAGCGTGCGGTCAAAGAGCGTCTGTCGATGGCTGAAAGCGAAGGCCTGATGCCGCAAGACCTGATCAACGCCAAGCCAGTGGCTGCGGCGGTGAAAGAGTTCTTCGGTTCCAGCCAGCTCTCGCAGTTCATGGACCAGAACAACCCGCTTTCCGAGATCACCCACAAGCGCCGTGTTTCCGCGCTGGGCCCGGGCGGTCTGACCCGTGAGCGTGCAGGCTTTGAAGTGCGTGACGTACACCCGACTCACTACGGTCGTGTATGCCCAATCGAAACGCCGGAAGGCCCGAACATCGGTCTGATCAACTCCCTGGCTGCCTATGCGCGCACCAACCAGTACGGCTTCCTTGAGAGCCCGTACCGTGTGGTGAAAGACGCCCTGGTTACCGACGAGATCGTGTTCCTGTCCGCCATCGAAGAAGCTGATCACGTGATCGCTCAGGCTTCGGCCACGATGAACGACAAGAAGGTCCTGATCGACGAGCTGGTAGCTGTTCGTCACCTGAACGAGTTCACCGTCAAGGCGCCGGAAGACGTCACCTTGATGGACGTATCGCCGAAGCAGGTAGTTTCGGTCGCAGCGTCGCTGATCCCGTTCCTGGAACACGATGACGCCAACCGTGCGTTGATGGGTTCCAACATGCAGCGTCAAGCTGTACCGACCCTGCGTGCCGACAAGCCGCTGGTAGGTACCGGCATGGAGCGTAACGTAGCCCGTGACTCCGGCGTTTGCGTCGTGGCTCGTCGTGGCGGCGTGATCGATTCCGTTGATGCCAGCCGTATCGTGGTTCGTGTTGCTGATGACGAAGTTGAAACCGGTGAAGCCGGTGTCGACATCTACAACCTGACCAAATACACCCGCTCGAACCAGAACACTTGCATCAACCAGCGTCCGCTGGTGCGCAAGGGTGATCGCGTTCAGCGTAGCGACATCATGGCTGACGGTCCGTCCACCGATATGGGTGAATTGGCTCTGGGTCAGAACATGCGCATCGCGTTCATGGCATGGAACGGCTTCAACTTCGAAGACTCCATCTGCCTGTCCGAGCGTGTGGTTCAAGAAGATCGCTTCACCACCATCCACATTCAGGAACTGACCTGTGTGGCGCGTGACACCAAGCTTGGGCCAGAGGAAATCACTGCAGACATCCCGAACGTGGGTGAAGCTGCACTGAACAAGCTGGACGAAGCCGGTATCGTTTACGTAGGTGCTGAGGTGGGTGCGGGCGACATCCTGGTTGGTAAGGTCACTCCGAAAGGCGAGACCCAACTGACTCCGGAAGAGAAGCTGCTGCGTGCCATCTTCGGTGAAAAAGCCAGCGACGTTAAAGACACCTCCCTGCGTGTACCTACCGGTACCAAGGGTACTGTCATCGACGTACAGGTCTTCACCCGTGACGGCGTCGAGCGTGATGCTCGTGCACTGTCCATCGAGAAGACCCAGCTCGACGAGATCCGCAAGGACCTCAACGAAGAGTTCCGTATCGTTGAAGGCGCGACCTTCGAACGTCTGCGTTCCGCCCTGGTAGGCCACAAGGCTGAAGGCGGCGCAGGTCTGAAGAAAGGTCAGGACATCACCGACGAAATCCTCGACGGTCTTGAGCACGGCCAGTGGTTCAAACTGCGCATGGCTGAAGATGCTCTTAATGAGCAGCTCGAGAAGGCCCAGGCCTATATCGTTGATCGTCGCCGTCTGCTGGACGACAAGTTCGAAGACAAGAAGCGCAAACTGCAGCAGGGCGATGACCTGGCTCCAGGCGTGCTGAAAATCGTCAAGGTTTACCTGGCAATCCGTCGCCGCATCCAGCCGGGCGACAAGATGGCCGGTCGTCACGGTAACAAAGGTGTGGTCTCCGTGATCATGCCGGTTGAAGACATGCCGCACGATGCCAATGGCACCCCGGTCGACGTCGTCCTCAACCCGTTGGGCGTACCTTCGCGTATGAACGTTGGTCAGATCCTTGAAACCCACCTTGGCCTCGCGGCCAAAGGTCTGGGCGAGAAGATCAATCGTATGATCGAAGAGCAGCGCAAGGTTGCTGACCTGCGTAAGTTCCTGCACGAGATCTACAACGAGATCGGCGGTCGTAAGGAAGAGCTGGATACCTTCTCCGACCAGGAAATCCTGGATCTGGCGAAGAACCTGCGCGGTGGCGTTCCAATGGCTACCCCGGTGTTCGACGGTGCCAAGGAAAGCGAAATCAAGGCCATGCTGAAACTGGCAGACCTGCCAGAAAGCGGCCAGATGCAGCTGTTCGACGGCCGTACCGGCAACAAGTTCGAGCGCCCGGTTACTGTTGGCTACATGTACATGCTGAAGCTGAACCACTTGGTAGACGACAAGATGCACGCTCGTTCTACCGGTTCGTACAGCCTGGTTACCCAGCAGCCGCTGGGTGGTAAGGCTCAGTTCGGTGGTCAGCGTTTCGGGGAGATGGAGGTCTGGGCACTGGAAGCATACGGTGCTGCTTACACTCTGCAAGAAATGCTCACAGTGAAGTCGGACGATGTGAACGGTCGTACCAAGATGTACAAAAACATCGTGGATGGCGATCACCGTATGGAGCCGGGCATGCCCGAGTCCTTCAACGTGTTGATCAAAGAAATTCGTTCCCTCGGCATCGATATCGATCTGGAAACCGAATAACACGTGACGCGAATCGAGAGCGGGGCTGTTTAGCCCGCTCTCTGCTCCGCCAGGAGGAAAGGCCTTGAAAGACCTACTGAATTTGCTGAAAAACCAGGGTCAAGTCGAAGAGTTCGACGCCATCCGTATTGGATTGGCATCGCCTGAGATGATCCGTTCGTGGTCGTTCGGTGAAGTTAAAAAGCCGGAAACCATCAACTACCGTACGTTCAAACCTGAGCGTGACGGCCTGTTCTGCGCCAAGATCTTTGGCCCGGTAAAGGATTACGAGTGCCTGTGCGGTAAGTACAAGCGCTTGAAGCACCGTGGTGTGATCTGCGAGAAGTGTGGCGTTGAAGTTGCGCTGGCCAAGGTTCGTCGTGAGCGCATGGCGCACATCGAGCTGGCTTCGCCGGTTGCCCATATCTGGTTCCTGAAATCGCTGCCGTCCCGTATCGGCTTGCTGATGGACATGACCCTGCGTGATATCGAACGCGTTCTCTACTTCGAGAGCTATGTCGTTATCGATCCAGGCATGACTACCCTTGAAAAAGGTCAGCTGCTGAACGACGAGCAGTACTTCGAGGCGTTGGAAGAGTTCGGTGATGATTTCGATGCCCGCATGGGTGCCGAAGCTGTCCGCGAACTGCTGCACGCTATCGACCTGGAGCACGAGATTGGTCGTCTGCGCGAAGAAATTCCGCAAACCAACTCCGAAACCAAGATCAAGAAGCTGTCCAAGCGTCTGAAGTTGATGGAAGCCTTCCAGGGTTCCGGCAACCTGCCAGAGTGGATGGTGCTGACCGTTTTGCCGGTTCTGCCGCCAGATCTGCGTCCGCTGGTGCCGTTGGATGGTGGTCGTTTCGCGACTTCCGACCTCAACGACCTGTACCGCCGTGTGATCAACCGTAACAACCGCTTGAAGCGCTTGCTCGATCTGTCCGCTCCGGACATCATCGTGCGCAACGAAAAGCGTATGTTGCAGGAAGCTGTCGATGCCCTGCTCGACAACGGTCGTCGTGGCCGCGCTATCACCGGTTCCAACAAGCGTCCTCTGAAATCCTTGGCTGACATGATCAAGGGTAAGCAAGGTCGTTTCCGTCAGAACTTGCTCGGTAAGCGTGTTGACTACTCTGGTCGTTCGGTAATTACCGTAGGCCCGACCCTGCGTCTGCACCAGTGCGGTCTGCCTAAGAAGATGGCACTTGAACTGTTCAAGCCATTCATCTTCGGCAAGCTGGAAATGCGCGGTCTCGCGACCACCATCAAAGCGGCCAAGAAAATGGTCGAGCGCGAGCTGCCAGAGGTTTGGGACGTTCTCGCTGAAGTGATTCGCGAACACCCGGTTCTCCTCAACCGTGCACCGACCCTTCACCGTCTGGGTATCCAGGCGTTTGAACCGGTACTGATCGAAGGTAAGGCTATCCAGCTGCACCCTCTGGTCTGTGCTGCGTACAACGCCGACTTCGACGGCGACCAAATGGCCGTGCACGTACCGCTGACACTGGAAGCCCAGTTGGAAGCGCGTGCGTTGATGATGTCGACCAACAACATTCTGTCGCCAGCCAACGGTGAGCCAATCATCGTTCCGTCGCAGGACGTTGTATTGGGTCTGTACTACATGACCCGTGAGGCGATCAACGCCAAAGGCGAAGGTCGTGTGTTCGCTGACCTGCAGGAAGTTGACCGTGTGTTCCGTGCCGGCGAAGCCGCACTGCACGCCAAGGTCAAGGTGCGCATCAACGAAACGGTCAACGACCGTGATGGCGGCAGCGTGAGCGGCACCCGTATTGTCGACACCACCGTAGGCCGTGCGCTGTTGTACCAGGTTGTGCCAAAAGGCCTGTCGTACGACGTCGTCAACCTGCCGATGAAGAAAAAGGCGATCTCCAAGCTGATCAACCAATGCTATCGCGTGGTTGGTCTGAAAGAGACCGTCATCTTCGCTGACCAGTTGATGTACACCGGTTTTGCCTATTCGACCATTTCCGGCGTTTCCATCGGTGTTAACGACTTCGTTATCCCTGATGAAAAAGCCCGCATCATCAGTGCAGCTACTGATGAAGTGAAAGAGATCGAAAGCCAGTACGCCTCGGGCCTGGTAACACAGGGCGAGAAGTACAACAAAGTGATCGACCTTTGGTCCAAGGCCAACGACGAAGTGTCCAAGGCGATGATGGCCAACCTCTCGAAAGAGAAGGTCATCGACCGTCACGGCGAAGAAGTTGACCAAGAGTCCTTCAACTCGATGTACATGATGGCCGACTCGGGCGCACGGGGTTCTGCTGCGCAGATCCGTCAGCTCGCCGGTATGCGTGGCCTGATGGCCAAGCCGGACGGCTCCATCATCGAAACGCCGATTACTGCGAACTTCCGTGAAGGTTTGAGCGTACTCCAGTACTTCATCTCTACTCACGGTGCTCGGAAAGGTCTGGCGGATACCGCGTTGAAAACCGCTAACTCCGGTTACCTGACGCGTCGTCTGGTAGACGTTGCGCAAGATCTGGTTGTCACCGAGATCGACTGCGGCACCGAGCACGGCCTGCTGATGACTCCGCACATTGAAGGCGGTGACGTTGTAGAGCCGCTGGGTGAGCGCGTACTGGGTCGTGTTATTGCCCGTGACGTATTCAAGCCAGGTACCGAGGAAGTTATCGTTCCTGCCGGCACTCTGGTTGACGAGAAGTGGGTCGAGTTCATCGAACTCAACAGCATCGACGAAGTGATCGTTCGCTCGCCGATCAGCTGCGAAACCCGCTACGGCATTTGCGCCAAGTGCTACGGTCGTGACTTGGCTCGTGGCCACCAGGTGAACATCGGTGAAGCGGTCGGCGTTATTGCCGCCCAGTCCATCGGTGAGCCGGGTACCCAGCTGACCATGCGTACGTTCCACATCGGTGGTGCGGCAAGCCGGACCTCCGCAGCCGACAGCGTTCAGGTGAAGAATGGCGGTACTGTCCGCCTGCACAACCTGAAGCACGTTGAGCGAGTGGATGGTCACCTGGTCGCTGTGTCCCGTTCTGGTGAGCTGGCAATCGCTGATGACTATGGTCGTGAGCGTGAGCGCTACAAGCTGCCGTACGGTGCTGTGATTTCGGTTAAAGAAGGTGACAAGGTCGACGCTGGCGCAATCGTGGCCAAGTGGGATCCGCACACTCACCCAATCGTTACCGAAATGAAAGGTACCGTGACCTACGTGGGCATGGAAGAAGGCATCACGATCAAGCGTCAGACTGACGAATTGACCGGTATGACCAACATTGAAGTACTCGACGCGAAAGATCGTCCAGCTGCCGGTAAGGACATCCGTCCTGCTGTGAAGATGGTCGACGACAACGGCAAGGATCTGTTGCTGCCAGGCACTGACGTAATCGCTCAGTACTTCCTGCCAGCCAACGCCCTGGTCGGTGTAGCGGATGGTGCGAAGATCGCGATCGGTGATGTTATCGCGCGTATCCCGCAAGAAACTTCGAAGACCCGTGACATCACCGGTGGTTTGCCGCGTGTTGCCGACTTGTTCGAAGCTCGTCGTCCGAAAGAAGCGTCGATCCTGGCTGAAGTCAGCGGCACCATCGCGTTCGGTAAAGAAACCAAGGGCAAGCGCCGTCTGGTCATTACCCCGAACGACGGTACCGATCCGTACGAAGAGCTGATTCCAAAGTGGCGTCACCTGAACGTTTTCGAAGGCGAACAGGTAAACCGCGGCGAAGTGATCTCCGACGGCCCGAGCGATCCACACGACATCCTGCGTCTGCTGGGTGTGAGTGCGCTGGCCAAGTACATCGTCAACGAGATCCAGGACGTTTACCGCCTGCAAGGCGTGAAGATCAACGATAAGCACATCGAGACCATCCTGCGTCAGATGCTGCGTAAAGTTGAGATCGCTGAATCCGGCGATTCCAGTTTCATCAAGGGCGACCAGATGGAACTGACTCACGTGCTGGTGGAAAACGAGCGTCTGGCTGGCGACGAGAAATTCGTTTCCAAGTTCACTCGCGTACTGCTGGGTATCACCAAGGCGTCGTTGTCCACTGAGTCGTTCATCTCGGCGGCCTCCTTCCAGGAGACCACTCGCGTACTGACCGAAGCAGCGGTAACCGGCAAGCGCGATTACCTGCGCGGCCTGAAAGAGAACGTGGTCGTGGGTCGTCTGATCCCGGCTGGTACCGGTTTGGCTTACCACAGCGAGCGTAAGCGTCGCCGTGATGCTGACAAGCCGTTGCGCGTAAGCGCCAGTGAAGTGGAAGCTGCACTGACCGAAGCACTGAACTCAAGCGGTAACTGAGTTCTGCGGTAAATAAGTCTGGGCCCTGGCAGCCCCATTCGTCGGATCAAGGCAGTTTTGCCCGGGTTCGACGGGAGGGGAGGTCGGGGCCTTGCCTTGACTGGGGGCAAGATCCTCTTTAGACTCTTGTACCCCTAAATTTGGCGGGAATTCGTTCCTGCCATTTTGCTTTTCTTGCAAGACAATAGCGTCGCAAGACAACAGTGGAGCTAGTAGATGGCAACTATCAACCAGCTGGTACGTCAGCCGCGTAAGCGTATCGTCGAGAAATCCGACGTGCCTGCGCTGCAGAACTGCCCGCAACGTCGTGGCGTATGCACCCGTGTGTATACCACCACGCCGAAAAAACCTAACTCGGCACTGCGTAAAGTATGCCGTGTGCGCCTGACCAACGGTTTCGAGGTTTCCTCGTACATCGGCGGTGAAGGCCACAACCTGCAAGAGCACAGCGTGGTACTGATCCGCGGCGGTCGTGTAAAAGACTTGCCAGGTGTTCGTTATCACACCGTACGCGGCTCCTTGGATACTTCCGGCGTTAAAGGTCGTAACCAGGGTCGTTCGAAGTACGGTACCAAGAAGCCTAAGTAGTAGCGGCTTTTTGTAAAACTGAATCATCTTATTTTCTGAGTCGATAAGAGTAAGGTCGGAGGCGTCCCGAAAGGGCACCGATTCCGAGCGAACCTGAAGACCGTTTGAGGGCTTATCCATGCCAAGAAGACGCGTAGCAGCCAAGCGCGAAGTGCTTGACGATCCAAAATACGGAAGCCAAATTCTGGCCAAGTTCATGAACCACGTGATGGAAAGCGGCAAGAAAGCCGTTGCCGAGCGTATCGTTTATGGCGCGCTGGAAAAGGTTAAAGAACGCAAGAACAGCGACCCCCTGGAAATCTTCGAGAAAGCTCTCGACGCCATCGCTCCGCTGGTCGAAGTGAAGTCGCGCCGTGTAGGCGGTGCTACTTACCAGGTTCCGGTCGAAGTTCGTCCGTCCCGTCGTAACGCTCTGGCAATGCGCTGGTTGGTAGACTTCGCCCGTAAGCGCGGCGAGAAGTCTATGGCTCTGCGTTTGGCCGGCGAACTGTTGGACGCTGCTGAAGGTAAAGGTGCTGCTGTTAAGAAGCGTGAAGACGTGCACCGTATGGCTGAAGCTAACAAAGCTTTCTCGCACTACCGCTTCTAATCTTAGCTTCACTAATTTTGCGAGGGCTTTATGGCTCGTACTACTCCGATTAGCCGCTACCGTAACATCGGTATCGTTGCTCACGTGGATGCTGGTAAAACCACCACCACCGAGCGCGTACTGTTTTACACCGGCAAAAGTCACAAAATGGGCGAGGTGCATGATGGCGCCGCGACCACAGACTGGATGGTTCAGGAGCAGGAGCGTGGTATTACCATTACTTCTGCTGCTATTACCGCCTTCTGGAAAGGTTCCGAGAAGCAGTACAAAGATGAGCACCGCTTCAACGTTATCGATACCCCAGGCCACGTAGACTTCACTATTGAAGTTGAACGTTCCCTGCGCGTACTCGACGGCGCTGTCGTTGTGTTCTGCGGTACCTCGGGTGTCGAGCCTCAGTCGGAAACCGTATGGCGTCAAGCCAACAAATACGGCGTTCCACGTCTTGTTTATGTAAACAAGATGGACCGTGCTGGTGCCAACTTCCTGCGCGTGATCGGTCAGATCAAGCAGCGTCTGGGTCACACTCCGGTGCCAATCCAATTGGCTATCGGTTCCGAAGACAACTTCCAGGGTCAGATCGATCTGATCAACATGGAAGCGGTCTACTGGAATGACGCTGACAAGGGTATGGTTCCTGTTCGCAAGCCTATCCCTGCAGAATTGCAGGAACTGGCTGACGAGTGGCGCAACAACATGGTTGAGGCTGCCGCCGAAGCCAGCGAAGAGCTGATGAACAAGTACCTCGAAGGTGAAGAACTCACCAACGTGGAAATCAAGGCCGCTCTGCGTCAGCGTACTATCGCTGGTGAGATCGTCTTGGCTGTTTGCGGTTCTTCCTTCAAGAACAAGGGTGTTCCCTTGGTTCTCGACGCCGTGATCGACTACCTGCCTGCTCCTACCGACATTCCTGCTATCAAGGGTACCAACCCTGATAATGAGGAAGAAGAGATGGAGCGTCATGCTGACGACAGCGAGCCGTTCTCGGCTCTGGCGTTCAAGATCGCTACCGACCCATTCGTGGGTACTCTGACCTTCGTCCGCGTTTACTCGGGCGTGTTGGCCTCCGGCGACGGCGTGATCAACTCGGTCAAAGGCAAGAAAGAGCGTGTGGGTCGTATGGTGCAAATGCACGCAAACGCCCGTGAAGAGATCAAGGAAGTGCGCGCTGGTGACATCGCGGCCTTGATCGGCATGAAGGACGTCACCACTGGTGAGACTTTGTGCGACGCTGCCAAGCCAATCATCCTGGTTCGCATGGACTTCCCGGAGCCGGTTATTTCGGTTGCCGTAGAGCCTAAGACCAAGGATGACCAGGAAAAAATGGGTATCGCTCTGGGCAAGCTTGCTCAGGAAGATCCATCTTTCCGCGTCAAAACTGATGAAGAGACTGGTCAAACGATCATCTCTGGCATGGGCGAGTTGCACCTGGACATCCTGGTTGACCGGATGCGCCGTGAGTTCAACGTCGAAGCCAACATCGGTAAGCCTCAGGTTTCCTATCGTGAGCGCATCACGAAAAACTGTGAAATCGAAGGCAAGTTCGTTCGTCAGTCCGGCGGTCGTGGTCAGTTCGGTCACTGCTGGATCCGTTTTGCTCCTGCTGACGAAGGTCAGGAAGGTCTGCAATTCGTGAACGAAGTAGTGGGTGGTGTTGTTCCTAAGGAATACATCCCTGCTATCCAGAAGGGTATCGAAGAGCAGATGAAGAACGGTGTTGTTGCCGGCTATCCGCTGATCGGCCTGAAAGCAACCGTTTTTGACGGTTCTTACCACGACGTCGACTCCAACGAGATGGCGTTTAAGGTGGCTGCTTCCATGGCAACCAAGCAACTGGCCCAGAAGGGCGGTGGTGAGTTGCTTGAGCCAATCATGGCGGTAGAAGTTGTTACACCTGAAGACTATATGGGTGATGTCATGGGCGACCTTAACCGTCGTCGCGGCATGATCTTGGGTATGGAAGACACGGTTTCCGGCAAAGTGATTCGCGCCGAGGTTCCGTTGGGTGAGATGTTCGGTTATGCGACCGACGTTCGCTCCATGTCCCAGGGTCGCGCAAGCTACTCTATGGAATTCAAAAAATACAACACAGCTCCGGCGCACATCGCTGAAACTGTATCCAAAAAACAAGGCTGATTCAGTCCTTTAGGCAAGGAGTTAATTGTCGTGGCTAAAGAAAAATTTGATCGTTCCCTACCGCACGTCAACGTTGGCACTATCGGTCACGTTGACCACGGTAAAACCACTCTGACCGCAGCTCTGACTCGCGTCTGCTCCGAGGTTTTCGGTTCTGCAGTCGTTGATTTCGATAAAATCGACAGCGCTCCAGAAGAAAAAGCTCGTGGTATCACCATCAACACCGCGCACGTCGAGTACAACTCGAAGATCCGTCACTACGCTCACGTTGACTGCCCAGGTCACGCTGACTATGTGAAGAACATGATCACTGGTGCTGCCCAGATGGACGGCGCGATCCTGGTTTGCTCGGCCGCTGATGGTCCGATGCCACAAACCCGTGAGCACATCCTGCTGTCCCGTCAGGTAGGCGTTCCGTACATCGTGGTTTTCCTGAACAAGGCTGACCTGGTAGACGACGCTGAGCTGCTGGAACTGGTTGAGATGGAAGTGCGCGATCTGCTGAGCACTTACGACTTCCCAGGCGACGACACTCCGATCATCATCGGTTCTGCTCGTATGGCGCTGGAAGGCAAAGACGATAACGAAATGGGCACCACTGCCGTTCGTAAACTGGTTGAAACCCTGGACAGCTACATCCCAGAACCAGTTCGTCTGACCGACAAGCCGTTCCTGATGCCAATCGAAGACGTATTCTCGATCTCCGGTCGTGGTACTGTTGTGACTGGTCGTATCGAGCGCGGTATCGTTCGCGTTCAAGATGCGCTGGAAATCGTTGGTCTGCGTGACACTACCAACACTGTCTGCACTGGTGTTGAAATGTTCCGCAAGCTGCTCGACGAAGGTCGTGCTGGCGAGAACTGCGGCGTTCTGCTGCGTGGTACCAAGCGTGACGACGTTGAGCGTGGCCAGGTTCTGGTTAAGCCAGGTTCGGTTAAGCCGCACACCAAGTTCACCGCAGAAGTTTACGTTCTGAGCAAGGAAGAAGGCGGTCGTCACACTCCGTTCTTCAAAGGCTACCGTCCACAGTTCTACTTCCGTACTACTGACGTGACTGGTAACTGCCAGCTGCCAGAAGGCGTTGAAATGGTAATGCCAGGCGATAACATCCAAATGGAAGTTACCCTGATCAAGACCATCGCAATGGAAGACGGTCTGCGCTTCGCTATCCGTGAAGGCGGCCGTACCGTTGGTGCTGGTGTTGTAGCTAAAATCATCGAGTAAGCGTCTCTTCTGAGATAGTTTCGATGCTTTGAAAAGCCCCCGCTCAGCGGGGGCTTTTTTATTGGGTTGACACCTATCTAGGGCGTCTATAGAATTGCGCCTCCTTTTAACGGGCGTATTGCGCTCGCTGGGAATAGCAGCCGGAGTCTGAAATCCAATGCAAAATCAGCAAATCCGTATCAGGTTGAAGGCTTTTGACCATCGCCTGATCGACCAATCCACCCAGGAAATCGTGGAAACCGCGAAACGTACTGGTGCTCAAGTGCGTGGTCCAATTCCACTGCCTACCCGTAAAGAGCGGTTCACCGTTCTGGTCTCCCCGCACGTCAACAAAGACGCGCGTGACCAGTACGAGATCCGTACTCATAAGCGCGTACTGGACATCGTCCAGCCAACGGATAAAACCGTTGATGCTCTTATGAAGCTCGATCTGGCGGCCGGTGTGGAAGTACAGATCAGCCTCGGCTAAGACTTGGGTCTTAGTCGTGTAACGCTCTGAAATGGGCGGCCATAGCGGGTGAAAGCCCCGTACACTCATGAGGTTTACAACATGACTATTGGTGTAGTCGGTCGTAAATGCGGTATGACCCGTATTTTCACCGAAGAAGGTGTCTCCATTCCGGTTACGGTCATTGAGATCGAGCCGAATCGCGTCACCCAGTTCAAAACTGAAGAAACCGATGGCTATCGTGCAGTGCAAGTCACTGTCGGCGAGCGTCGCGCTTCGCGTGTGACTGCTGCTCAAGCAGGTCACTTCGCTAAAGCAAACGTTGCAGCTGGTCGTACTGTCATGGAGTTCCGTCTTGAAGAAGGCGACTACCAGGCTGGCGATCTGATCAACGCTGAAATCTTCGCCGCTGGTCAACTGGTTGATGTAACCGGTCAGTCCAAGGGTAAAGGCTTCCAGGGTACGATCAAGCGTTGGAATTTCCGTGGTCAAGACAACACTCACGGTAACTCCGTTTCCCACCGCGTCCCGGGCTCTATTGGCCAGTGCCAGACTCCTGGTCGTGTATTCAAGGGCAAAAAAATGTCCGGTCATATGGGCGCTGAGCGCGTGACCGTGCAGTCCCTCGAAGTAGTGCGCGTCGACGCTGAACGCAATCTGTTGTTGGTCAAGGGTGCTGTTCCTGGCGCTACTGGCGGCAACCTGGTTGTACGTCCAGCGGCCAAGGCTCGCGGTTAAGGGGAAGCTGACATGCAATTAAATGTAAATGACGCTCAAGCGATCGAAGTTTCCGAACTGACATTTGGCGGCGAATTCAACGAGACGCTGGTTCACCAAGCAGTCGTGGCCTACATGGCCGGCGGCCGTCAAGGTAGCAAGCAGCAAAAGACCCGTTCCGACGTTCGTGGTGGCGGTAAGCGCCCTTGGCGTCAGAAAGGTACTGGCCGTGCTCGTGCCGGTACTATCCGTAGCCCAATCTGGCGTGGCGGCGGTACCACTTTCGCAGCTCGTCCGCAGGATCACTCTCAGAAGCTCAACAAGAAGATGTATCGCGCAGCACTGCGCTCCATCCTTGCTGAACTCGTGCGTACTGATCGCCTGGTCGTGGTTCAGGACTTCGCTGTTGAAAGTCCAAAAACCAAAGATCTGCTGGGCAAACTGAACAACATGAGCCTGACCGACGTTTTGATCGTGTCTGAAGCTGTTGATCAGAACCTGTACCTGGCTGCTCGTAACCTGCCACACGTTGATGTGCGTGACGTGCAAGGTTCCGATCCAGTTAGTCTGATCGCATACGACAAGGTGTTGATCACCGTGTCGGCCGTGAAGAAATTCGAGGAGCTGCTGGGATGAACCAGGAACGCGTATTTAAAGTTCTGCTTGGCCCGCACGTTTCCGAAAAGGCTACGGTTCTGGCTGACAAGAAAGGCCAGTTCGTTTTCAAGGTTGCAACTGACGCAACCAAGCTGGAAATCAAGAAGGCCGTCGAAAGCCTGTTCAGCGTGAAAGTTGAGCGTGTTACTACCCTGAATGTTCTGGGTAAGAGCAAGCGCACTGCTCGCGGTCTGGGCAAGCGTAATGACTGGAAGAAGGCAGTTATCTCCCTTCAGCCAGGCCAAGATCTCGATTTCAGCAGCAGTGCTGAGTAAGGAAGGGGTGCATCATGGCAATCGTTAAATGCAAACCGACTTCCCCTGGCCGCCGTTTTGTGGTCAAGGTGGTCAACCAGGAGCTGCATAAAGGCGCTCCTCACGCACCGCTGCTCGAGAAGAAATCGAAGACTGGTGGTCGTAACAACAATGGTCGTATTACCACTCGTCACATTGGTGGTGGCCATAAGCAGCATTATCGTCTGGTCGATTTCCGTCGCAACGACAAAGATGGCATCGCTGCCACTGTCGAGCGTATCGAATACGATCCAAACCGTACTGCTCACATCGCTCTGCTGCTGTACGCAGATGGCGAGCGTCGCTACATCATCGCGCCTAAAGGTGTGAGTGCTGGCGACCAGCTGATCGCAGGTGCCTTGGCACCGATCAAGCCGGGCAACGCTCTGCAACTGCGTAATATTCCAGTTGGTAGCACCGTACACGGCATCGAATTGAAGCCAGGTAAAGGCGCGCAAATCGCTCGTTCCGCTGGTGCTTCGGCTCAGCTGATCGCTCGTGAAGGTGTCTACGTGACCCTGCGTCTGCGTTCTGGTGAGATGCGTAAAGTGCTGGCTGAATGCCGCGCGACCCTGGGTGAAGTCTCGAACTCCGAGCACAGCCTGCGTTCGCTGGGTAAAGCTGGTGCCAAACGCTGGCGTGGCGTTCGCCCAACCGTTCGTGGTGTTGCCATGAACCCGGTTGACCACCCACACGGTGGTGGTGAAGGTCGTACCTCTGGTGGTCGTCATCCGGTATCGCCATGGGGCTTCCCGACTAAGGGCGCGAAGACTCGTGGTAATAAGCGTACCGACAAAATGATCGTCCGTCGTCGCAAGTAAATAGAGGGATACGACAGTGCCACGTTCTCTGAAAAAAGGTCCTTTTATTGATCTTCACCTACTGAAGAAGATCGAAGTGGCGGCGGAAAAGAACGATCGCAAACCAGTTAAGACCTGGTCGCGTCGTTCGATGATCCTGCCACAAATGGTCGGTCTGACCATCGCTGTACACAACGGTCGTCTGCACGTCCCAGTTCTCGTTAACGAAGACATGGTCGGCCACAAACTAGGCGAGTTTGCCGGTACCCGCACTTATCGTGGGCACGTGGCAGACAAGAAAGCCAAGCGTTAAGGGGTAAGGAAATGGAAGTAGCCGCTAAGTTGTCGGGCGCTCGAATCTCCGCCCAGAAAGCCCGCTTGGTCGCCGACCAGATCCGCGGGAAGAAGGTGGGCGAAGCGCTCAACCTGTTGGCTTTCAGCAGTAAGAAAGCCGCCGAGATCATGAAGAAAGTGCTGGAGTCGGCCGTAGCCAACGCCGAGCATAACGAAGGCGCAGACGTTGATGACCTGAAGGTCAGCACCGTTTTCGTCAACGAAGGGCGTTCGCTGAAGCGCATCATGCCGCGTGCCAAAGGCCGTGCTGATCGCATCGTCAAGCGGTCTTGCCATATCACTGTCAAGGTTGCTGACAAGTAACGGAGTCGAAGAGATGGGTCAGAAAGTACATCCCATTGGCATTCGCCTGGGAATCGTCAAGGAGCACACCTCCGTCTGGTACGCAGACGGTCGGACTTATGCGGACTATTTGTTCGCTGATCTGAAGGTGCGTGAGTATCTCCAAGACAAACTAAAAAGCGCGTCCGTAAGCCGTATCGATATCCATCGTCCGGCGCAAACTGCACGTATCACCATCCACACCGCTCGTCCAGGTATCGTTATCGGGAAGAAAGGTGAAGATGTTGAGAAACTGCGTCAGGACCTGACCAAGCAAATGGGTGTGCCTGTGCACATCAATATCGAAGAGATCCGCAAGCCGGAGCTCGACGGTATGCTGGTTGCGCAGAGCGTAGCTCAGCAGCTGGAGCGTCGCGTAATGTTCCGTCGCGCTATGAAGCGCGCCGTACAGAACGCCATGCGCATTGGTGCCAAAGGCATCAAAATCCAAGTGAGCGGTCGTCTCGGCGGTGCTGAAATCGCACGTACTGAATGGTATCGCGAAGGTCGTGTGCCACTGCACACCCTGCGTGCCGACATCGACTATGCCAACTACGAAGCTCACACCACTTACGGTGTGATCGGTGTAAAGGTTTGGATCTTCAAAGGCGAAGTAATTGGTGGTCGCCAAGAAGAACTGAAACCACAAGCACCAGCGCCTCGTAAAAAAGCTGCTAAGTAAGGGGTACGCCAAATGTTGCAACCAAAGCGTACGAAGTTCCGCAAGCAGATGACAGGCCACAACCGTGGTCTGGCTCAGCGCGGTAGCAAAGTCAGCTTCGGCGAGTTCGCGCTGAAGTCTGTAGCTCGTGGTCGTCTCACCGCTCGTCAGATCGAGTCAGCGCGTCGTGCACTGACCCGTCACGTTAAACGTGGCGGCAAGATCTGGATCCGTGTATTCCCGGACAAGCCGATCTCCAAAAAGCCTCTCGAGGTTCGGATGGGTAAAGGTAAGGGTAACGTGGAATACTGGGTAGCCCAGATTCAGCCAGGCAAAGTCCTGTATGAAATCGAGGGTGTAACTGAAGAGCTGGCGCGTGAGGCTTTTGCCCTGGCTGCTGCAAAGCTGCCGCTCGCCACCGCCTTTGTTAAACGGACGGTGATGTGATGAAAGCGAATGAACTTCGTGAAAAATCCGCACAGCAGCTGAACGAGCAACTGCTCGGCCTGCTGCGCGACCAGTTCAATCTGCGTATGCAGAAAGCAACTGGCCAGTTGGGGCAGTCTCATCTGCTCTCGCAAGTTAAGCGTGACATCGCTCGCGTGAAGACTGTGCTCAACCAGCAGGCAGGTAAGTGATCATGGCTGAAGCCGAAAAGACTGTCCGTACGCTGACTGGCCGTGTTGTCAGCGACAAGATGGACAAAACCATCACCGTTTTGATCGAGCGTCGCGTTAAGCACCCGATCTACGGTAAATATGTTAAGCGTTCGACTAAGCTGCACGCGCACGACGAAACCAATCAGTGCCACATCGGCGACAAAGTCACTATTCGTGAAACTCGTCCGCTGGCCAAGACCAAGTCTTGGGCATTGGTTGATGTTCTCGAACGCGCTGTGGAAGTCTAAGGACTAGGGGTCGGAGAAATTATATGATTCAGACTCAATCCATGCTCGATGTGGCCGATAACAGCGGCGCTCGCCGTGTTATGTGCATCAAGGTGCTGGGTGGCTCCCATCGTCGTTACGCTGGTATCGGTGACATCATCAAGGTTACCGTCAAGGAAGCAATTCCTCGCGGTAAAGTGAAAAAAGGCCAAGTGATGACTGCTGTTGTAGTCCGCACTCGTCACGGCGTACGTCGTGCAGATGGCTCCATTATCCGCTTTGATGGCAACGCTGCTGTTCTTCTGAACAACAAGCAAGAGCCGATCGGCACCCGTATCTTTGGGCCAGTGACCCGTGAACTTCGTACTGAGAAGTTCATGAAGATCGTCTCGCTCGCCCCAGAAGTGCTGTAAGGAGATCCGACATGCAAAAGATTCGTCGTGACGACGAGATCATCGTGATCGCCGGCAAAGACAAAGGTAAGCGCGGTAAGGTGCTTAAGGTTCTCGCTAATAACCGTCTGGTTATCGGTGGTCTGAACCTGGTCAAGCGTCATACCAAGCCTAACCCGATGTCGGGCGTGCAGGGCGGTATCGTCGAGAAAGAAGCTCCGCTGGACGCTTCTAACGTCGCCATCTTCAACGGCGAAACCAACAAGGCTGACCGCGTTGGTTTCAAAGTAGAAGACGGTAAGAAAATTCGTGTCTTCAAGTCGACCCAAAAAGCGGTTGATGCTTGAACACTGCTAGGTAGATTAGACCATGGCACGACTACAAGAGATTTACCGGAAGGAAATCGCCCCTAAGCTTAAGGAAGAACTTAAGCTTGGGAACGTGATGGAAGTTCCGCGCGTTACCAAAATCACCCTGAACATGGGTCTGGGCGAAGCGATCGGTGACAAAAAAGTCATCGAGCACGCTGTTGCTGACCTGGAAAAGATCACCGGCCAGAAAGTCGTTGTGACCTACGCTCGCAAATCCATCGCTGGCTTTAAAGTCCGTGAAGGTTGGCCGATCGGCGTCAAAGTGACTCTGCGCCGTGAGCGTATGTACGAATTCCTGGATCGTCTGCTGTCGATCTCCCTGCCTCGGGTTCGCGACTTCCGCGGCCTGAATGCCAAGTCCTTCGATGGTCGTGGTAACTACAGCATGGGCGTGAAAGAGCAGATCATCTTCCCGGAAATCGACTACGACAAGATCGATGCTCTCCGCGGTCTGGACATCACCCTGACCACCACTGCCAAGAACGATGATGAAGGTCGCGCCCTGTTGCGTGCTTTCAAATTCCCGTTCCGCAACTGATTGGAGTAGGACCATGGCCAAGATGAGCATGAAAAACCGCGAGCTGAAGCGTCAGCTCACGGTTGCCAAGTACGCCAAGAAGCGTGCAGCACTGAAAGCAATCATCGTTGATCTGAACGCAAGTCCAGAAGCGCGTTGGGAAGCTACAGTTGCCCTGCAGAAGCAGCCACGTGACGCAAGCGCTTCGCGCATGCGTAACCGCTGCCGCCTGACCGGTCGTCCACACGGCGTTTACCGCAAGTTCGGCCTCGGCCGTAACAAACTGCGTGAAGCGGCAATGCGTGGTGACGTACCAGGTCTGGTTAAAGCCAGCTGGTAAGTACTTTCAGCGTCCAGGTGGTCTGAATCGAAAGATACTGACCGCCGGTGACCTTGAATCTGGAACAAGCCCCTTTTGGGGCTTGTTTCATTTCCGGAGTGTGTCTAAAATACGCGGCTCGCCTGAGCCCGTGTTTTTTACCCGGAAGTTCTCAGCGACATATGTAGCCGCAAGGCTAATTTTTTTGTATTAGGAGCGTCTAGCCCATGAGTATGCAGGACCCGTTAGCGGACATGCTAACTCGTATCCGTAATGCCCAGATGGCTGAAAAGTCCGTCGTAAGCATGCCGTCTTCCAAGTTGAAGGTTGCTGTTGCCAAAGTCCTGAAAGACGAAGGCTACATTGCGGGTTATCAGATCAGCAGCGAGATCAAACCACTGCTGTCCATCGAGCTGAAGTACTTCGAAGGCCGTTCGGTCATCGAGGAAGTGAAGCGCGTTAGCCGTCCAGGCCTGCGTCAGTACAAGTCCGCTGAAGATCTGCCGAAAGTTCGTGGCGGTCTGGGCGTGTCTATCGTCTCCACCAACAAAGGTGTGATGACGGATCGTGCTGCGCGCGCTGCCGGTGTCGGCGGCGAAGTTCTTTGCACTGTGTTCTAAGGGGGGATAAGCATGTCTCGCGTCGCTAAGAACCCCGTTAAGCTGCCAGCCGGTGTCGAAGTCAAATTCGCAGGCCAACAGCTTTCGGTGAAGGGTGCCAAGGGCACTCTTGAACTGAATATCCATTCGTCCGTTGAGATCGTTGAAGAAGCTGGTGAGCTGCGTTTCGCTGCTCGCAATGGCGATCAACAAACTCGCGCAATGGCTGGTACCACGCGTGCGTTGGTAAACAACATGGTCCAAGGCGTAAGCCAAGGCTTCGAGCGTAAGCTCCAGCTGGTCGGTGTTGGTTACAAAGCGCAAGCAAAAGGCACGGTTTTGAACCTGGCCCTTGGCTTCTCGCACCCAGTGGATTACGAACTGCCGGAAGGCATCACCGCTGAGACTCCTAGCCAGACCGATATCCTGATCAAGGGCATCGATAAGCAACTGGTAGGTCAAGTGGCTGCTGAGATCCGCGACTTCCGTCCACCAGAGCCGTACAAAGGCAAAGGTGTGCGCTACGCGGACGAAGTCGTCCGTCGTAAAGAAGCCAAGAAGAAGTAGGGCATAGCAAATGACCGACAAAAAAGTTACTCGACTGCGTCGCGCTCGCAAAGCACGCCTGAAAATGCACGAACTCGAAGTCGTGCGTCTCTGCGTGTTCCGCTCGTCGCAGCACATCTACGCCCAGGTCATCTCGGCCGACGGCAACAAAGTCCTGGCCAGCGCCTCGACTTTGGATAAAGAACTGCGTGATGGTGCCACTGGCAACATCGACGCGGCCACAAAGGTTGGCCAGCTGGTCGCTACGCGTGCTAAGGCCGCTGGCGTCTCGCAAGTGGCTTTCGACCGCTCTGGCTTCAAGTACCACGGCCGCGTTAAAGCGCTGGCTGATGCTGCTCGTGAAGCTGGGCTGGAGTTCTAAGTTATGTCAAATAACGACCAAAAGCGCGACGAAGGCTACATTGAGAAGCTGGTTCAAGTTAACCGCGTAGCCAAAACCGTTAAAGGCGGCCGTATCTTCACTTTCACCGCGTTGACCGTGGTGGGTGATGGTAAAGGGCGCGTTGGCTTCGGCCGTGGCAAGTCACGTGAAGTGCCTGCTGCGATCCAGAAGGCAATGGAAGCTGCTCGTCGCAACATGATCCAAGTTGATCTGAACGGCACCACGCTGCAGTACGCAATGAAGTCCGCTCACGGCGCTTCGAAGGTGTACATGCAGCCTGCTTCTGAAGGTACCGGTATCATCGCTGGCGGCGCTATGCGTGCTGTCCTCGAGGTTGCTGGCGTTCAGAACGTTCTGGCCAAGTGCTATGGCTCGACTAACCCGGTAAACGTGGTTCACGCCACTTTCAAGGGTTTGAAAGCTATGCAATCTCCTGAATCCATTGCCGCCAAGCGTGGCAAAAGCGTCAAGGAGATCTTCTGATCATGGCTACCGTTAAAGTAACGCTGATCAAAAGCATGACCGGCCGCATCCCTAACCACAAATTGTGCGTTAAGGGTTTGGGTCTGCGTCGCATCGGTCACACTGTAGAAGTCCAGGATACTCCCGAGAATCGCGGGATGATCAACAAGGCTTACTACATGCTGCGTGTCGAGGGTTAATCGATGAAACTCAATGATCTGAGTCCAGCGCCGGGTTCCCGTCGCGAAAAGCATCGTCCGGGCCGTGGTATCGGTAGCGGTTTGGGTAAGACTGGTGGCCGTGGCCACAAAGGTCAAACCTCCCGCTCCGGTGGCACCATTGCTCCAGGCTTTGAAGGCGGTCAACAGCCGCTGCATCGTCGCCTGCCTAAGTTCGGCTTCGTTTCCCTGAAGGCCATGGACCGCGCAGAAGTGCGTCTGTCCGAGCTGGCTAAAGTGGAAGGCGACATCGTTACTGTGCAGACCCTGAAAGATGCCAACGTGATCAACGTCAACGTACAGCGTGTGAAAATCATGCTGTCCGGTGAAGTGACTCGCGCTGTCACTATCGGCAAGGGAATCGGCGCCACCAAAGGTGCGCGTTCGGCTATCGAAGCAGCTGGCGGCAAGTTCGAGGAATAAATGGCTAAGCAAGGTGCTCTCTCAGCGCTCGGCAAAGGCGGTATGTCTGAACTTTGGGCTCGTCTGCGTTTTCTGTTCCTGGCGATTATCGTCTACCGAATAGGCGCACACATCCCGGTTCCAGGTATCAACCCGGACCGACTCGCAGACCTGTTTCGACAGAATGAGGGGACCATTCTTAGCTTGTTCAACATGTTTTCTGGCGGTGCGCTGGAACGGATGAGCATTTTTGCACTGGGGATCATGCCGTACATCTCGGCATCGATCATCATGCAACTGATGACCGCCGTCAGCCCGCAGCTGGAGCAGTTGAAGAAGGAAGGTGAAGCTGGCCGTCGCAAGATTAGCCAGTACACCCGCTACGGCACTGTCATCCTCGCCCTGGTCCAAGCTATCGGCATGTCCGTTGGCCTGGCTGGGCAGGGTGTTGCGTTCACTGGTGACTTTGGCTTCCATTTCGTCGCGGTATCCACGTTTGTGGCTGGTGCGATGTTCATGATGTGGCTGGGTGAGCAGATTACTGAGCGTGGTGTTGGTAACGGTATCTCGATGTTGATTTTCGCAGGTATCGTCGCCGGTCTTCCGAGAGCAATCGGGCAGTCTTTCGAGTCTGCACGTCAGGGTGATATCAATATCTTCGCCCTGGTTGCCATCGGTTTGCTGGCAGTAGCGATTATCGGTTTTGTGGTGTTCATTGAGCGTGGCCAGCGTCGTATTGCTGTTCACTACGCCAAGCGTCAGCAGGGCCGTAAGGTTTTTGCTGCGCAGACCAGCCACTTGCCGCTGAAAGTGAATATGGCCGGTGTTATTCCGGCAATTTTCGCGAGCAGCATTTTGCTGTTTCCGGCTTCGTTGGGTACCTGGTTTGGTCAGTCTGAAAATATGGGCTGGCTGCAGGACCTCTCTCAGTCGATCGCTCCTGGTCAGCCGTTGAATATTCTGCTGTTTAGTGCAGGGATTATTTTCTTCTGCTTCTTCTATACGGCGTTGATGTTCAATCCGAAAGACGTAGCGGAAAACCTGAAGAAGTCCGGTGCCTTTATTCCGGGTATTCGTCCAGGTGAGCAGTCGGCACGCTACATTGATGGCGTTCTGACTCGTTTGACCCTGTTCGGTGCTCTATATATGACGGCCGTGTGCTTGTTGCCCCAGTTCCTGGTGGTTGCAGCAAACGTTCCGTTCTACCTTGGCGGGACCTCGTTGCTGATCGTGGTCGTGGTTGTGATGGACTTCATGTCCCAAGTACAATCGCACCTCGTTTCGCACCAGTACGAATCCCTGATGAAGAAAGCCAACCTGAAGGGTTACGGCAGCGGCATGTTGCGCTGAGTACCCATAAGGTTCGAGGAGTTGGTGATGAAAGTTCGTGCATCGGTGAAAAAGCTGTGCCGTAACTGCAAGATTATTCGCCGCGAAGGTGTTGTTCGAGTAATTTGCAGCGCGGAACCGCGTCACAAACAGCGCCAAGGCTGAGTGTGATCCGCTTGAAGCCCGGCAGCTAGTGCGCTGCCGGGTTGATTATTTGTTATTACAGCGATATTATCTCGCGCCCTATTTCTTGGCTTCCGGGGCGTAGGTAGCTGTCAATTGGAGTCCCACTGAATGGCCCGTATTGCAGGCGTTAACATTCCAGATAACAAGCACACTGTTATCTCGCTGACCTACATCTATGGTGTTGGTCGCACTACTGCGCAGAAAATTTGCGCGGTTGCTGGGGTAAACCCAGCCGCTAAGATCAAGGATCTGAGCGACGAGCAGATTGAATTGCTGCGTGGCGAAGTGGCGAAGTTCACCACTGAAGGTGACCTGCGTCGCGAAATCAACATGAAAATCAAGCGTTTGATGGACCTCGGTTGCTATCGCGGTCTGCGTCATCGTCGTGGTCTTCCAGTGCGCGGTCAGCGTACCAAGACTAACGCGCGTACCCGTAAAGGTCCGCGTAAGCCGATCCGCAAGTAATCGCCCCAGCGAATCGACAGGAAAATTATCATGGCAAAACCTGCTGCTCGTCCTCGTAAAAAAGTTAAAAAGACAGTGGTTGATGGCATCGCCCACATCCATGCATCTTTTAACAACACCATCGTGACCATCACCGACCGTCAAGGTAACGCGCTTTCTTGGGCTACCTCCGGTGGTTCGGGTTTCCGCGGTTCCCGCAAGTCCACGCCGTTTGCTGCTCAAGTAGCTGCTGAACGTGCTGGTCAAGCTGCGCTGGAATATGGCCTGAAAAACCTCGACGTTAACGTCAAAGGTCCAGGTCCAGGTCGTGAGTCTGCTGTCCGTGCTTTGAACGGCTGTGGCTATAAGATCGCCAGCATCACCGACGTGACGCCAATCCCGCACAACGGGTGCCGTCCGCCGAAGAAGCGCCGCGTGTAATCCAGGAGATTGTAAAGAATGGCTCGTTACATTGGTCCAAAATGCAAACTCGCTCGTCGCGAAGGCACCGATCTCTTCCTGAAGAGCGGCGTGCGCGCGATCGAATCGAAGTGCAACATTGAAGCAGCACCTGGTATCCACGGCCAACGCCGCGGTCGCCAGTCCGATTACGGCACCCAACTGCGTGAAAAGCAGAAGGTCCGTCGTATCTACGGCGTTCTCGAGCGTCAGTTCAGCGGCTACTACAAAGAAGCTGCTGGCAAGAAAGGTGCAACCGGTGAAAACCTGCTGCAACTGCTCGAATGCCGTCTGGACAACGTTGTATACCGTATGGGCTTTGGTTCGACTCGTGCCGAATCCCGTCAGCTGGTATCGCACAAGTCGATCAGCGTTAACGGTCAAACCGTAAACGTTCCGTCCTACCAGGTTCGTGCTGGTGACGTGGTCGCAGTTCGCGAGAAAGCAAAAAACCAACTTCGCATTGTCCAAGCTCTCGATCTGTGTGCCCAACGTGGCCGCGTAGAATGGGTAGAAGTAGACACTGAGAAGAAGTCGGGCGTTTTCAAGAACGTTCCTGCTCGCAGTGATCTGTCCGCCGACATCAACGAAAGCCTGATTGTCGAGCTCTACTCCAAGTAAGGGCTAGAAAATAGGTGCATCCATGCAGATTTCGGTAAATGAGTTCCTGACACCCCGCCACATTGATGTGCAGGTTGTCAGTCCAACCCGCGCCAAGATCACTCTCGAGCCTCTCGAGCGTGGTTTTGGCCACACCCTGGGCAACGCGCTGCGACGCATCCTGTTGTCCTCAATGCCCGGCTGTGCAGTAGTCGAGGCCGAGATTGACGGTGTGCTCCACGAGTACAGCGCCATCGAAGGTGTACAGGAAGACGTAATTGAAATCCTGTTGAACCTTAAAGGTCTGGCTATCAAGCTGCACGGCCGTGACGAAGTTACGCTGACCTTGTCGAAGAAGGGTTCGGGGGTGGTTACCGCTGCCGATATTCAGCTGGATCATGATGTCGAGATCGTTAACCCCGATCACGTAATCGCTAACCTGGCGTCTAACGGCGCCCTGAACATGAAGCTCACCGTAGCTCGTGGTCGTGGTTATGAACCGGCCGACTCGCGTCAGAGCGATGAAGACGAAAGCCGCAGCATTGGTCGCTTGCAGCTTGACTCTTCGTTCAGCCCGGTTCGCCGTATCGCATACGTGGTGGAAAACGCCCGTGTCGAGCAGCGTACTAACCTGGACAAGCTGGTTATTGATCTGGAAACCAACGGTACTCTGGATCCTGAAGAGGCTATCCGCCGCGCTGCAACCATTCTGCAACAGCAGTTGGCTGCGTTCGTCGACCTCAAAGGTGACAGCGAACCAGTGGTAATCGAGCAGGAAGACGAGATCGATCCGATCCTGCTTCGCCCGGTTGACGATCTGGAACTGACTGTACGTTCGGCTAACTGCCTTAAGGCGGAAAACATTTACTACATCGGCGACCTGATTCAGCGTACCGAAGTAGAACTGTTGAAGACTCCGAACCTGGGCAAGAAATCCTTGACTGAAATCAAGGACGTTCTGGCCTCCCGCGGTCTGTCCCTCGGCATGCGCCTCGACAACTGGCCGCCTGCAAGTCTTAAGAAGGACGACAAGGCGACTGCCTGATCGTCGTAATCACCGAACGTGAGTTTGGTAAGGAATGAACCATGCGTCATCGTAAAAGTGGTCGTCACCTGAGCCGTACCAGCTCGCACCGCAAGGCCATGTTTCAAAACATGGCGGTGTCGCTGTTCGAGCACGAGCTGATCAAAACTACACTGCCGAAAGCTAAAGAACTGCGTCGCGTTGCTGAGCCGCTGATCACTTTGGCCAAGACAGACAGCCTGGCTAACCGCCGTCTGGCTTTCGACCGTACTCGTTCGAAAGCTATCGTTGGTAAGCTCTTCAACGACCTGGGCAAGCGTTACGCTACCCGTGAGGGTGGCTACCTGCGCATCCTCAAGTGCGGTTTCCGCGCTGGCGACAACGCGCCTATGGCGTACGTCGAGTTGGTTGATCGTGCTACTGCCGGCGAAGCTGTAAGCGCCGAGTAAGACGACAAGCTGTAACGAAGAACCGGGCCTAGTGCCCGGTTTTTTGTGCGCGTAACAAAAGCGCGATGTGTACAAGCTTCCTCAGACAGCGCTCAGCACTATGTGGGCGGGGGTATTGTTAGTTATTTTCTATTGAAGCTTACGATTTAATGAATTTGTAGGTGTCATGTTGATGGTCAATACTCCCTCCAAGCCGATTAGCCGGCAGTTCCAAGTCCGACCTGAGGAAAATTGAGCATGAGCCAGAATAAAATCCTTACCACCGCCAGCGGCGCTCCCGTTGCGGATAACCAGAATTCCCGTTCAGCCGGCCCGCGCGGCCCGCTGCTTCTTGACGATTTTCACCTGATCGAGAAACTTGCCCATTTCAACCGTGAAAACATCCCTGAGCGTCGCGTACACGCCAAGGGGTCGGGTGCCTACGGGACGTTCACGGTCACCCGGGACATCACCCACTACACCAGCGCCAAATTGTTCGAGTCCGTTGGTAAGCAAACTCCAACGTTCCTGCGTTTCTCTACTGTGGGCGGTGAGCGTGGTTCCGCAGACACCGAGCGCGATCCCCGTGGTTTTGCCTTGAAGTTCTACACCGAAGAAGGTAATTGGGACATCGTGGGTAACAACACACCGGTGTTCTTCATACGCGATCCGCTGAAATTCCCCGATTTCATCCACACTCAGAAGCGGTTACCGCAAAGCAACCTGAAAAGCGCGCAAATGATGTGGGACTTCTGGTCGCACTCTCCAGAAGCGCTGCACCAGGTCACCATTCTGTTTTCGGATCGTGGTATTCCCGATGGCTACCGTCATATGCATGGCTTTGGCAGCCACACCTACAGCTTGATTAACGCCCGCGGTGAGCGGCACTGGGTGAAGTGGCACTACAAAACCAAGCAAGGCATCAAGAACCTGGCGCCGGCTGAGGCGGCCCGCCTGGCCGGTACTGATCCTGATTACGCCCAGCGTGATCTGTTTGGTGCGATCGAGCGCGGTGACTTCCCGAAATGGCGGGTCTGCATCCAGATCATGACCGAGGCCCAGGCGAACGCCCATTACGAGAATCCGTTTGATGTGACCAAAACCTGGTCGCAGAAAGAATTCCCGTTGATTGAAGTGGGTGAGCTGGAACTTAACCGCAATCCGCAGAACTACTTCGCTGAAGTAGAGCAGGCTGCATTTGGCCCAAGCAACATGGTTCCAGGCGTTGGCCTGTCGCCAGACCGTATGCTCCAAGGTCGGGTTTTCGCTTACGCAGATGCTCACCGCTACCGTGTGGGTACCAACCACCAGCAATTGCCGGTGAATGCTCCGCGCAGCCCGGTCAACAGCTACCAGCGTGATGGCTCGATGGCATTTGGCAGCAATGGTGGTGCGACTCCGAACTACGAACCGAACAGCTACGCCGAAGCTCCGAAGCAAGCGCCACAGTACGCCGAGCCTGCATTGCCCTTGAGCGGTGCGGCTGATCGTTACGATCACCGTGAAGATACCGACTACTACAGCCACGCAGGTGCGCTGTTCCGCCTGATGAATGATGAGCAGAAAGCACTGCTCATCAATAACATCGCCGGCGCAATGAGCGGTGTCTCCAGTGATGTGGTCCAGCGTCAACTGCAGCACTTCTATAAGGCAGATCCTGCTTATGGAGACGCAATCGCAAAGGCACTGGGTGTATCGCTTAACTGACTCTAAACGATAAGCAGAACCGCCCTCATTTGGGCGGTTTTTGCGTTATTTCAGCTACTTTTCTGCGGAAATCTTCACTTTTCTGCCGTTAGTCCCGTGACCTCCGAGTCAGCATGGTTCAAACTACAGACTTTCAAGCAGGGAGATGTAGGGCGATGCAAGGTCACCCCGACGTAATCGATTACCTCAACACGTTGCTGACGGGCGAACTGGCAGCTCGTGATCAATATTTCATCCACTCGCGCATGTACGAAGACTGGGGTTTTACCGAACTCTACGAGCGTATCAACCACGAAATGGAAGAAGAGGCACAGCACGCCGATGCACTGATGCGTCGTATCCTGATGCTCGAAGGTACGCCACGTATGCGTCCCGACGATCTGGATGTGGGTACCAGCGTACCTGACATGCTTGCAGCCGATCTTCGTCTTGAATACAAGGTGCGTGCCGCTCTCTGCAAGGGCATCGAGCTCTGCGAACAGCACAGCGACTTCGTCACGCGGGAAATCCTGCGCGTGCAGTTGAACGATACCGAAGAAGATCACACCTACTGGCTGGAAAAGCAGTTGGGCTTGATCAAGCTGATTGGCCTGGAAAACTACCTGCAATCGCAGTTCTGATTTCCTACAAAAAAGCCCCTGTCACCTCAGCAGTGACAGGGGCTTTTTATTGAGCCTGATAAATCAGGCCCGGTCGCGCGCCAGCAATGGTTTCAAGTAGTAACCCGTATGCGATTGTGGCATCTCGGAGACCTGCTCCGGCGTACCCACCGCAATGATCTGGCCGCCCTTGGATCCGCCTTCCGGCCCTAGATCCACCAGCCAGTCGGCCGTCTTGATCACATCCAGGTTGTGCTCGATCACCACCACGGTGTTGCCGTGATCACGCAAGCGGTGCAACACATCCAGCAATTGCTGAATATCAGCAAAGTGCAGGCCGGTTGTCGGTTCGTCCAGGATATACAAGGTCTTGCCCGTATCGCGTTTGGACAGCTCGCGAGACAGCTTCACCCGCTGCGCCTCACCACCGGACAGCGTGGTCGCCGACTGCCCCAGCTTGATATATGACAGGCCCACATCCATCAGCGTCTGCAGCTTGCGCGCAAGCGCCGGAACCGCATCAAAGAACACCCGCGCTTCTTCGATGGTCATCTCCAGGGTTTCGTGGATGCTCTTGCCCTTGTACTTGATCTCCAGGGTTTCGCGGTTGTAGCGCTTGCTCTTGCACACATCGCACGGCACGTAGATGTCCGGGAGGAAGTGCATTTCCACCTTGATCAGGCCATCGCCCTGGCACGCTTCGCAGCGACCGCCCTTGACGTTGAACGAGAAGCGGCCTGGCCCGTAGCCCCGTGAACGGGATTCCGGCACGCCAGCAAACAGCTCACGAATAGGCGTGAACAGCCCGGTGTAGGTCGCCGGGTTGGAGCGCGGTGTGCGGCCAATCGGGCTTTGGTCGATATCGACCACCTTGTCCAGGTGTTCCAGGCCCTTGATGCTGTCGTGCGCGGCGGCTTCCAGGGTGGTGGCGCCGTTCAAGGCGGTGGTACTCAAGGGGAACAGCGTGTTGTTGATCAGCGTCGACTTGCCTGAGCCGGAAACACCGGTCACGCAGGTCAGCAGGCCCAGTGGTATTTCCAGGTCAACATTGCGCAAGTTGTTGCCACGCGCGCCCTTGAGGTGCAATGCCATCTTCTTGTTGCGCGGTGTACGCTTGGCTGGCACTGCGATCTTCACGCGGCCGGACAGGTACTTGCCGGTCAACGAGTCGGGATGCGCCATTACCTCGGCAGGCGTGCCCTCGGCGACAATATGTCCTCCATGTACGCCGGCGCCTGGGCCAATATCCACCACATAGTCCGCCAGGCGAATCGCGTCTTCATCGTGCTCGACCACGATCACCGTATTGCCGATATCCCGCAGGTGCTTCAGCGTGCCCAGCAGGCGATCGTTATCCCGCTGGTGCAGGCCAATCGAAGGCTCATCGAGGATGTACAACACCCCCACCAGGCCGGCACCAATCTGGCTGGCCAGGCGAATTCGCTGCGCTTCACCACCGGACAACGTATCCGCGCTGCGATCCAGCGACAGATAGTCCAGGCCAACGTTAACCAGGAACTGCAAGCGCTCGCGGATCTCCTTGAGGATCTTGTCGGCAATTTCCCCACGGCGTCCGGTGAGCTGCAGTACACCAAAGTATTCACAGGCATCGCCGATCGGCAGGTTGGTCACCGCCGGCAACGTCTTCTCACCCACCCATACATGCCGCGCCTCACGGCGCAGGCGAGTGCCCCGGCAATCCGGGCACGGTTGGGTGCTGAGGAATTTTGCCAGCTCCTCGCGCACACTCGCCGATTCAGTCTCGCGGTAGCGCCGCTCCAGGTTCGGCACGATGCCTTCGAACGGGTGGGAGCGCTTGACGATGTCGCCACGGTCGTTCAAGTACTTGAAGTCGACGTTCTGCGAGCCGCTGCCATTAAGGATGACTTTCTGCTGGTCTGCTGGCAGTTGGTTGAAAGGTACTTCAAGGCTGAACTTGTAATGGGCCGCCAACGACCCGAGCATCTGGAAGTAGTAGACGTTACGCCTGTCCCAGCCGCGTATCGCGCCCTCCGCCAATGTCAGGTCGCCGTTGACCAGGCGCTTGATGTCGAAGAATTGCTTCACGCCCAGGCCATCGCAGGTCGGGCAGGCACCGGCCGGGTTGTTGAAGGAGAACAGCTTGGGCTCCAGCTCGCTGATGGCGTGGCCACAGATCGGGCAGGCAAAGCGCGCGGAGAAGATGATCTCTTCACCCGGCTCGTCATCCATCGGCGCCACCAGGGCAATGCCATCCGCCAGCTTCAACGCGGTCTCGAACGATTCCGCCAGACGCTGCTGCAGGTCGGACCGCACCTTGAAGCGATCGACCACGACATCAATCGAGTGCTTCTTCTGCTTGTCGAGTTTCGGCGCTTCGTCCAGCTCATACAGCTTGCCGTTGATACGCGCACGTACGAAACCTTGAGCACGCAGCTCTTCGAATACAGAGAGGTGTTCGCCCTTGCGCTCGCGAATCACCGGCGCCAGCAGCATCAGCTTGGCACCTTCCGGTTGGGCCAGCACCAGGTCGACCATCTGGCTGACGGTCTGGGCCTCCAGCGGAATGTCGTGGTCCGGGCAGCGCGGAATGCCTACCCGCGCGTACAGCAGGCGCAGGTAGTCGTAGATTTCGGTGATGGTGCCCACGGTGGAACGCGGGTTGTGGGAGGTCGACTTCTGCTCAATGGAAATCGCCGGCGAGAGGCCTTCAATGGTGTCGACGTCCGGCTTTTCCATCATCGACAGGAACTGACGGGCATAGGCCGACAGCGATTCCACATAGCGCCGCTGACCTTCGGCATACAGCGTGTCGAACGCCAGGGACGATTTGCCGGAGCCGGACAAGCCGGTGATGACGATCAGTTTGTCCCGGGGCAGGGTCAGGTCGATGTTCTTCAGGTTGTGGGTTCTAGCCCCACGAATCAGGATCTTGTCCAAGATGGCCTCGCACGGCGGGCGTAAATAATGCAGGAGTATACGGATAAAGACTGGATGAATATACACTGTCAAAGTGCCGGGTGCAGCCTTACATGAAAGCTGCGCGGCAAAGCGCCGCATATACCCTCTCAATCGATGGGACTGGTAGAATCGCCGCCGGTTCACACGAGGTTTTTCCATGCACGATCCCCACAGCGAACGCATGAGTAGCGGCGAGACCCGAGCAGCAAGCGGTCTGGCCCTGGTGTTCGCGTTCCGTATGCTTGGCATGTTCATGGTGTTGCCGGTGCTGGCGACCTATGGAATGGATCTGGCAGGCGCGACCCCCGCGCTGATCGGCCTGGCGATTGGCGCCTATGGCCTGACCCAGGCGATTTTTCAGATTCCGTTCGGAATCATTTCCGACCGGATTGGCCGGCGTCCGGTGATTTACCTCGGGCTGATTGTCTTCGCCCTCGGCAGCGTGCTCGCGGCACAATCCGATTCGATCTGGGGCGTGATCGCCGGACGCATCCTGCAAGGTGCCGGGGCGATTTCTGCTGCCGTCATGGCGCTGCTGTCCGACCTGACTCGTGAGCAACACCGCACCAAGGCCATGGCCATGATCGGCATGACCATCGGTCTGTCGTTCGCCGTGGCCATGGTCGTGGGCCCGTTGCTGACGCGCGCCTTTGGCTTGCACAGCCTGTTCCTTGCCACCGGCGGCATGGCGTTGTTCGGGATCGTGATCGTGGCCGTCATGGTGCCGCGCTCCACCGGCACGTTGCAGCACCGTGAGTCGGGCGTCGCACGCAAGGCCCTGTTGCCGACGCTCAAGCACCCGGACCTGTTGCGCCTGGATTTAGGTATCTTCGTATTACACGCAATGCTGATGTGCAGCTTCGTCGCCTTGCCCCTGGCGCTGGTGGAAAAAGCCGGGCTGCCCAAGGAACAGCACTGGTGGGTCTACCTCACGGCACTGCTGATTTCGTTCTTCGCCATGATCCCGTTCATTATCTATGGCGAGAAGAAACGCAAAATGAAACGAGTTTTGCTCGGCGCCGTCGCGACATTGATGCTCACTGAACTATTCTTCTGGCAGTTCGGCGACAGCCTACGGGCGCTGGTCATCGGTACGGTGGTGTTCTTCACCGCGTTCAACTTGCTGGAAGCTTCGTTGCCTTCGCTGATCAGTAAAGTTTCACCGGCCGGTGGCAAGGGCACGGCAATGGGGGTGTATTCCACCAGCCAGTTCCTGGGTTCGGCGTTGGGCGGCATCATGGGCGGCTGGATGTTCCAGCATGGCGGTTTGTCGGTTGTGTTCCTTGGATGCGCCGGGCTGGCTGCACTTTGGTTGGCCTTTGCTGTTACCATGCGCGAACCTCCCTACGTCACAAGCCTGCGTTTGCCGCTATCGCCTGAGGCGATCCGTGAAAGCGGCCTGGTAGAGCGCCTGAAGGCCGTCGTAGGGGTAACGGATGCTGTCGTGGTCGCGGAAGAGGCGGCCATTTACATCAAATTGGACACCGAATTATTGGATCGCGCGACGCTCGAGCAACTGGTCAACCCAGTGCCGACAGCGCGCCCAGCATAGGAGAACGTTATGGCCCGTGGGGTTAACAAAGTCATATTGGTCGGTACATGCGGCCAGGATCCCGAAGTTCGCTACTTGCCTAACGGTAACGCCGTGACCAACCTGAGTCTGGCGACCAGCGAACAGTGGACCGACAAGCAGACCGGCCAGAAGGTCGAGAAAACCGAATGGCACCGTGTGTCGATGTTCGGCAAGGTGGCAGAGATCGCCGGTGAATACCTGCGCAAAGGTTCGCAGGTCTACATCGAAGGCAAGCTGCAAACCCGCGAGTGGGAAAAAGACGGCATCAAGCGTTACACCACTGAAATCGTGGTCGACATGCAAGGCACCATGCAACTGCTGGGCGGTCGTCCACAGGGTGACCAACAAGGCCAGGGCGGTATGTCCAACTCGGCACCGCGTCCACAGCAGTCGCGTCCGCAGCCAAGCCAGCAGCCACAGCGTGAGTCGCGTCCAGCGCCGCAACAGGCCGCTCCGCAGCCAGCTCCGGATTTCGACAGCTTTGATGACGATATTCCGTTCTAGGATATCGCTCGGCGCAATCCGTATAGCTTTCCCAAAAAGCCCCGTGAGCCCTGCTCTCGGGGCTTTTTTGTAATTTCGTGATGCATGAAGCTGCACCCGCAACGGATTAAATGATGGGATGGACGATCGCCGGCCCCGACATTTGTCCTCAGGGGCCACTCGATTTAGGCTGTAACCCACTTCCACAGAACAAGGAGAGCCGCGATGACCTGGTCTGCCAAGCAATACACGATGTTTGAACAACAACGCACTCGTCCGGTACGTGACCTGGTCGCGGCCATTCCGAATACCGCGGTGCACACAGCGGTGGACCTGGGTTGCGGCCCCGGCAACTCCACCCAGGTATTGGCCGAGCGTTTCCCGCAGGCGCAGGTGACGGGCCTGGACAGTTCCGAGGATATGCTGGTCGACGCCCGCAAGCGCCTGCCCGCGCTGAACTTTGAGCTGGCGGACATCGGTGCCTGGAGTCCGTCGCAGCCATTCGACGTGATCCTTGCCAACGCCTCGCTGCAATGGCTGCCAAACCACGCCACGCTCTATCCGCATCTGGTCGACCAGTTGACGCCTGGCGGCACGCTCGCCGTACAAACCCCGGACAACCTCAATGAACCCGCCCACCGGCTGGCGCGCGAAGTGGCGGCAGATGGCCCATGGGCGGCAAAGATCGGCGCGTTCCAACACAATGAGCGCCACTCGGTGAGCTACTACTACGAGTTGCTGAGCCAACACTGCAGTACCGTGGATGTGTGGCACACCACGTACCAGCACCCGCTGTCGGATCATGCCGCTGTGGTGGAGTGGTTCAAGGGCTCGGGCTTGCGACCCTTTCTCGCGCCACTGACCGATAGCGAAAAAGCCGCTTTCCTACAGGAATACCAGGCGCGGATTACACAGGCTTATCCAGCACTAGGTAATGGCGCCGTATTACTGCCCTTCCCGCGCCTGTTTATCATCGCGACCCGCTGACGGCACAGAAGCAAGCAGCGCTTACGCCGCTGCTGCTTGCGCCTTCAAATACTCATCCGCCGACACTACGCCCGCGTAGCCAAATGCCAACGACGCCATATACGCGCCATGCACCTGCGCCGCCGGAATCACCTGCCCGTTGAATTCCAGATCGCGGGTGGCACACGCGTCATGAATCACCGTGACCTTGTAGCCCAGGTCCGCTGCGGCCCGCACCACCGCATCGATGCACATATGGCTCATGCTGCCGACCACCACCAGTTCGGTGATGCTGCGCTGTTCCAGCAGGGCGCGTAGAGGGGTTTCGCGGAACGCATTGACGAAATGTTTAAGCACCACCGGCTCGCTGCCCTCGTTCAGCACCTTGGGGTGCAAATAGGCGCCCTCAGAGTTCGGCGTGAAAAATGGTGCATCCTCGGACGTGAACTCATGGCGCACATGAATCACTGCCTCCCCGTTCTGGCGAAACGCCTGGAGCACCTGCGCAGCCTTGTCTGCGGCGGCTTCCACGCCATCGAGCGGCCACTTGCCTTGAGGGAAGTAGTCGTTCTGGATATCGATTAGGATGAGCGCTTGTTTGGCCATGGGTATTGCCTCGTGATGGGTTGATGGGGCCAGTATGTTAGCTGGCGCCGGGGCGGGGGATTGGCTGCACCGACAATAACAGGGGGAAAACTGACAATGGCGGTTGTTGAGCTGGGCGTGTTGATCTACCACGGTGCGCAGTTGGCAGCGGTGCATGGGCTGACCGATCTGTTTGGTGTCGCCAACCGGATCGCCGCCGAGCATCAATCCGCACAGCTGCCGTTGCTGCGGGTGAGCCACTGGCTGGTGGATGGCGATGGTATACCCACGCGGGTATTCGACAGCCACCCAGGGCCTGAGCAACCGATGATGGCGGTGCTGGTGCCGCCTTCAATCGGCGAGTTCACCGAAGACCAGGCGCCGCCCGCGCTGCTCGAGTGGATTCGCCAGCAACACGCTGCGGGCACCGTGCTCGGTGGCGTGTGCATCGGTTCGATCCTGCTGGCGCGCAGCGGTCTGTTGGACGGGCGCAGCGCCACCACCCATTGGTCCTCAGCCAAATCCTTCGCGACCCGTTATCCGGCCGTACGCCTTGAGGCGGATAAACCGATCGTCGATGACGGCGACCTGATCACCACCGCCGGGCTGATGGCCTGGTCCGAGCTGGGCCTGCGCCTGGTCGACCGCCTGATGGGCCCCAGCGTCGCCGCCGCTACCGCGCGTTTCCTGGTGATCGAGCACAGCGACAGTGCCAGCCAGTGCGGCAGCAACTTTGCGCCGATCCTCAGCCATGGCGATGTGGCCATCCTCAAGGTCCAGCATTGGTTGCAAGCCAGTGGCGCGGTGGATGTGTCCGTGGCCGCCATGGCGCAAGAGGCGGGGCTGGAAGAGCGCACGTTCCTACGGCGTTTTCGCAGTGCCACGGGATTGAAACCCACCGAATACTGCCAGCATTTGCGCGTCGGCAAAGCGCGGCAAATGCTGGAGTTCACCACCGCCACCATCGACCACATCGCCTGGACCGTGGGGTATCAGGACCCTGGTGCGTTTCGCGCCACCTTCAAGAAGATCACCGGTTTGGCCCCCAGTGATTACCGCAGCCGTTTTGGCGTGTGAATCGTGCAGAACGCCCCACGGTCAAGGGGGTGTCGTGCAGAATAATACAGGCCAACTGCTATCGCTTTTTGCGCAAGTGATTGATTTCAAACCCCTCACTTTTGAACCTGCCTTGGCCTGATCCCTGCAACCTTCCACCCACACACATGGCGGGATGGCCAAGGGGGATGCATGACCCCGACTCAACGCAAGAAATGGGTAGTCGCTCACTCCACGCGAGAGGGCGCTCCCCGGCATGAAGTCGAAACCAACCGAGCCCTTGCGCGCTGGCTGGCGCAAATCCTTGGGCTCAAGTACGGCGGTGATTACGATCCACGCAAACACGCCGGCCGTGAACGCTACCTGCTTCCCACGCAAACACTGATTGGCCCTGCACAGGCGCTGGCCCTTGATATCAAGGGTCCCGAAGACCTGTGGGGCGGTTATGTGGAGCATGATTTCATCGGCACCAAAGCCATCAGTCACGGCCTGCTGGGGCCGGACGCCGCGGCCCCCGAAGGCTGGTCGCCCTTGTTCTGCGAGCGCGTGCGCGACGTTGTGCTGGACGGCCTGAGCGTATTTGCGCTCAACGATGCACGGGAAGCCGCCAAACGCCTGCTCTACAGCGGGCCGATCCGCCTGAAGCCGGTGCATGCCTGCGCCGGGCGCGGCCAAGAGGTTATCCACAGCCTGGATGAGTTCGAGGCCGTGCTGGCGCGCCCCGAAGCGGCCCGGATGTTCAGCGAAGGCGTCGTGCTGGAACAAGACCTGCACGATGTGGTCACCCATAGTGTGGGCCAGAGTTTTATCGGCGATCACGTCATCAGCTACTGCGGCGAGCAATACCTGACCCAGGACGGACAGGGCGAGGAAGTCTACGGTGGCTCCAACCTGTTGGTGGTGCCTGGCGGTTATGACGATTTGCTCAAGCTCAAGCTGCCCGGCGACGTGCGCCAAGCCATCGAGCAAGCCCAGGTCTTCGACGCGGCCGCCGATGAGGCTTACCCGGGTTTCTACGCGTCCCGGCGCAACTACGATATCGCCCAGGGCCTCGACAGCGACGGCCAGCGGCGCAGTGGTGTGCTTGAACAATCCTGGCGCATGGGTGGCGCCAGCAGCGCGGAAGTCGCGGCGCTGCAGAGCTTTATCAACCACCCGGGCCTCAAGGCCATTCAGGTGTCTTCGGTAGAAACCTACGTGGACCAGGCGCTGCCCGCGGATGCTATCGAGGTGTACCGAGGCCCGGCGGAAAACAGCGACTTTCTTCTCAAGTACGTGACGGTCAAATCTTATGACGGCTAGAAGCGAAAGCATTGCGATCGACATCGACGACGAACAGATGAGCGGCACGTTCCTCAGCCCCAAATCGAAGGTGCCGGGGGTGTTATTCGTGCACGGCTGGGGCGGTAGCCAGGAGCGCGACCTGGAGCGCGCCAAAGGTATCGCCGGCCTGGGATGCGTGTGCCTGACGTTCGATCTGCGTGGCCACGCGGGCACAGGTATCCCGTTGTCCCGCGTCACCCGGGAAGACAACCTGCGCGATCTGCTGGCGGCCTACGACCGACTGCTCTCGCACCCGGCCATCGACACCTCGGCGGTGGCGGTGGTGGGCACCAGCTATGGCGGCTACCTGGCGGCGATTCTCACCTCATTGCGCCCGGTGCGCTGGCTGGCGCTGCGCGTGCCGGCGCTGTACCGCGACCAGGAATGGCTCAAGCCCAAGCGTGACCTCGATAAGGCCGACCTGATGGATTACCGCAGCACCCTGGTGCACGCCGAAACCAACCGCGCGCTGCAGGCCTGCGCGCAATTTACCGGTGATGTGCTGATTGTCGAATCGGAAACCGACGACCATGTGCCCCACGCCACCATCATGAGCTACCGCGCGGCGTGCCAGCACACGCACTCCCTGACGCACCGCATCATCGATGGTGCCGACCACTCCCTGAGCGATCCAGTGTCACAACAGGCCTATACCTCGATCCTGGTGGACTGGATCACCGAGATGGTGGTGGGGGAACGGTTGAGCATCATCCAGTCCCAGTAACGCGGTCATGCCGGTGTTTTCTTCACCCGTAGCGCCTTGGCTTTGGCCTCGACACCGAGGTACATCACCAGGGCGATCAGCAGCGGCAGGATAAAGTAGATGGCCCGATAGGCGATCAGCCCGGCCAGCAAACTGCCGCGCGACGCTTCATGTTGCAGCAGTGCGATAAACACCGCTTCCAGTACCCCGAGCCCGGCGGGGATATGGGTGATGACACCGGCGATCGCGCTGATCAACAGCACGCCCAGCACCAGCGGGTAGTCCAGCTTGGCGGGCAACAAGGTGAAAATCACCGCGGCCATCAGCGACCAGTTCAACGCGCCCAATGCCAACTGCAGGCACGCCATGCGCAGCGACGGCAGGTTGATCTCGATGCCGCGAATCGACCATGCACGCTTTGTCGAGAATTGGCACGCCGCCAGATAGCCCAGGCTGGCCAGCACCAACAGCACACCCACGCCCTGCAGGGCGCCGCTGCTGAGCTTCCAGCCCGGCGGCATGGTCACCAGGCCGCTGCTGAACACCACCCCGGCCAATGCCATATAGCCGAACCAATTGGTGGCCAGGCTCAGCCCGAGAATCTTGGCGATATTGCCGGTGCTCACCCCCAGCCGCGAATACAGCCGATAGCGCATGGCGATTCCGCCGACCCAGGCACTCAGGTTCAGATTGAACGCATAGCTGATGATGCCGACCGGCAGGATCTGCTTCCAGCGCAGCGGTTGGCGAATGTAGGTGCGGCCGATCAAGTCGAAGCAGGCGTAGACGATAAAGCTGCACAACGTCAGCGTGCCCGCGATCAGCAGGGTGCGCAGCTTGAAATCGCCCAGGGTCTGAAACACTTCGCTCCAGTCGATACGCCTTGCGAGCAGGGTGAACAGCACGATCAGCAACAGGAAGAACGCCACGGTCAGCGGTTTCTTCCAGCGCTTGAAGCGTGAATCGCTGGCTTCAGATGTCATGGGTGCGAGCCTCGAAGGGTTTCAACCGTGGCTTGTGCGCCGGCAACCAGCCGGTCAGCGCGGGGAAGTGGCGCATCACATGGAACACCAGGAAACCGACGGTCAATCGCCATAGCCACAGGCGCGGCTTGCGGTTTTCCGGCATGGTCTGGCAATGCTCCTTGGCGAGTGCGTCCAGGCGTTCGTACAGTTGCTGATTGAACGCCCGGTCACGAATCAGCACGTTGGCCTCCAGGTTCAGCGACAGGCTCAACGGGTCGAGGTTGCTCGAACCCACGGTGCTCCACTCGTCATCCACCAGCGCAACCTTGCCGTGCAGCGGGCGCTGGCAATATTCATGAATCACCACGCCATCCTTGAGCAAGTAGTCGTAGAGCATGCGCGCGGCCAGCTTGGCCAGCAGCACATCGGGCTGGCCCTGCATGATCAATTGCACCTTCACGCCACGGCGCGCCGCATTGCGGATCTCGCGCAGCAGGCGGTAACCGGGGAAGAAGTAGGCATTGGCAATCACCGCGCGTTCCCGGGCTTTGCTCAAGGCATGGATGTAGGCCTCTTCAATGTCGTCGCGGTGTTGCAGATTGTCGCGGTAAATCAGGCGCACCAGGCCGTCGCCTGTATCGGTCGGCCAAGGCGATGGCCGTTGCTGGCGCCGTCGCCAACCGCGCCGCGTGCGCACCTGGCGACCGCTTTGGGCGAGGGCGAAATGATGCAGGTCGGCCACCGCCGGGCCTATCACCTGCACCGCGTAATCCTGCTTGGCCTCGGGGCCGAAATCCCCCAGGTGATCGGCAGAAAAATTGATCCCGCCGATAAACGCCACGGCGGCATCCACCACCACGATCTTGCGGTGCAGGCGGCGAAACCAGTTGGTGCGAATACCCAGGGTCTTGGACGCCGGATCAAACATCTGCACGGCCACCCCGGCCTGGGCCAATTCGCCGAGAAAAGCGGGGCTCAGTTCGCCGCAGCCAAAGCCATCCAGGCTGACCACCACCTTGACCCCACGCTGCGCCGCGTCGATCAAGATGCGTTGCAGCTCATGGCCGACCTTGTCTTCGAAGAGGATAAAGGTCTCCAGCAGGATCTCCCGCTGTGCCCCGCGCAAGGCGTCGAACACTTTGGGAAAGTAGGCCTCGCCGTTCTCCAGCAACGCGAGCCGGTTGTCAGGCTGCCAGCCGTAATCGAGGTCGCGGGCCTTGGCTTCATCCGGCGGCTGGTCGGTAGCAATGTGCTCAACGGCAATGTTCATAGTTCAATCTCCACCGACAGGGGCACGTGGTCTGACAGATGGGACCAGGGGCGGGTGGTCAGCACCTTGGGGTTATGAATCTTTAGATTGCGCACATAGATGCGGTCCAGTGCCAGCAGCGGCAAGCGCGCCGGGAAGGTGCGTGCGAGTTTGCCGTGGGTCTGCATGAAGACTTCCTGCAGGCCGCTCTGGCTGAGGTCGGCGCGTTGGCGCCAGTCATTGAAATCGCCGGCCACCACCAACGGCGCATCCGCCGGGATCTCGCTGATACGCTGCTCCAGCAAGCGCAATTGCTGCTGGCGATGCACCTCGCGCAGGCCCAGGTGGATGCAGATCGCATGCACTTCCTGTCCGGTGCCAGGCAAGCGCAGCACGCAATGCAACAGGCCACGGTTTTCATGGCCGCTTTGGGAGATATCGAGGTTGTCGTAGCGCACGATCTGGAATTTCGACAGCAACGCATTGCCATGGTCGCCATGGGGGTAGACCGCGTTGCGCCCGTAGGCGAACTGCGGCCAGATGCTGTCGGCGAGGAACTCGTACTGCGGCATGTTCGGCCAGTCGCTGTAGCGCTGGGGATGGCGCTCGTGGGTGCCGTGGATTTCCTGCAGGAACACCATATCAGCGCCCACACTGCGCACTGCTTCGCGCAGTTCCGGCAGGATGAAACGTCGGTTCAAGGCGGTGAAGCCCTTGTGGATATTGACCGTCAGCACCGTGAAGCGAGTGATGGCGACGCTAGGGGTGATGGGCACCCAGTCGGGGATCGCAGCCATGATTGCTCCTGTGAAAGAGTGAGGGGCCTGACCCCCGTTTATGGCTGACTGCGATTTTTGGCCGAAAGTTTCCACTGTCCTACAGGCGGCATAAACCCATTTGGATCGGTGTCCGGCAATAAGCAGGGGAACGATCAGTGCTCAAATCCGTCAGTTCCTTACAGACCCTTCTGAAGGAGCCCGGTGTTTTGCTGAATCTAAAGACTGCATTACTGCTCGGCGCGCTGCTGTTCTGCGGCAGCGGCGCACTGTACGCCGCGGCCACCGCGCCGGAGCCCGAGGCGCCGGCAAAGCCGGAGTTGCTGGTGGAGGGTGGATTGCTCGGTGCCATCAGTTCCAGCATCGATGATGTGCAGAACAAGCTCGACCTCAATCAGAACCTCGTTGATGCCTGGCGTTTACGCGCGGATCGCGCGGCGGATGAAGTCGGCCGGTTGGTTGACCAGACGTCGGAGCGTTCGCCGTGGAGCGTGGCCGGCGACTTCCTGCTGCTGTCCAGTGTGTGGATTGGCGCCTTCGCGCTGTTGACGTTGCTGGGGCGCTTTATCGTGCGGCGCTTGAACCGGCGCCCGTTCGTCGAACGCCGCGGGCGCCTGCAAGGCGTACTGGGTTATGTGGTGCCCTACACGATCCCGGCGCTGATCTGCCTGCCGCTGACGCTCTATGTCAGTCACTTCCTGCCCACGTCCATAGGCCGCGCCCTGGCGCTGTGCTTTGCCTATGCGACCAGCAGCGGCATCTTCTCCACGTCGATGCTGCTGTGCGTGATTGTGATGTTCAACGTCGGCCATAAGCGGCCGGCGGTGCAGATCATTCGCGACTACTGCCCCAAGCCGCTGTTTCTGATCGGCTTCCTCGCCGCCCTCAGCGACGCCCTGACCAGTCCACAGATCGCCCGCCAGCTCGGCGGCAATATCACCAGCAGTATCGCGGTGTTTACCGGCCTGTTCGCGGCGGTGATCTTTGGCGTGCTGGTGGTGCGCCTGCGCCGCCCGGTGGCCCACCTGATCCGTAATCGACCGCTGGCCCAGCGCCTGAAACACCCGGCGTTGCAGCAGTCGCTGCGGGTATTTTCCGGCCTTTGGTACTGGCCCATCCTGTTGATGGTGCTGGTCTCGGCGATCAACCTGATCGGCGCCGGCGACGACAACCAGAAAGCCCTGCGCTGCGCGCTGTTCACCACGATTCTGTTGATCGGCACGGTATTCCTGAGCACGGTGCTGCAACACCTGTTCAAGTCCCGCAGCCAAGTGGCGATCCAGCGCAGCAGTGCCTACAAGGAGCGTTTTCTCAGCCTCTTGCACGCGATCCTGCGTATCGTCATGGCCATCGCCTTTATCGAGATCCTCGGGCGCATCTGGGGCGTATCGCTGTTCGAATTTGCCCAGCGCAACTCGGTAGGCCGTGCGATCAGCGACTCCCTCAGCAGCATCGGCCTGATCCTGTTGATGACCTGGTTGTTCTGGGTCGTACTCGACACGGCGATCCAGGAAGCGCTGAAACCGCCGGTGAACAAACGCTCCAATCGCCAGCCCAGCACAAGGGTGAAGACCATCCTGCCGCTGCTGCGCAATGCGATCAAAATCATCCTGGTGGTGATCTGCGCAATTACCACCATGGCCAACCTCGGCATCAACGTCGCGCCGTTGCTGGCGGGGGCCGGTGTGGTCGGCCTGGCGATTGGTTTCGGCTCCCAGCAATTGGTGCAGGACGTGATCACCGGCCTGTTCATCATCATCGAAGACACCTTGTCCATCGGCGACTGGGTGGTGCTTGATTCCGGCCACGCCGGCACCGTCGAAGGCCTGACCATCCGCACCCTGCGCCTGCGCGATGGCAAGGGGTTCGTGCATTCGGTGCCGTTCGGGCAGATCAAGGCGGTCACCAACCAGTCGCGGCAATTTGCCTATGCGTTCTTCTCGGTGCAGTTCACCTACGACACCGATGTGGACAAGGCCGTGGAGCTGATCCGCGAGGCCGGGCAGTCGATCCGCGACGATGTGTTCCTCAAGTACAACCTGCAAGGGCCGCTGGAGGTGTTTGGCGTCGACAAGATGGACCTCAATGGCGTGGTGCTCACGGCGCAGTTTCGTACTGTGTCGGGTGGGCAATACGCGGTGAGCCGTGCGTTCAACCAGCGTTTGAAAAAGCTTGTGGATAACTGTGATGCGGTGCACTTCGCGCAGACTTATCCACAGCAGGTTTTGTTGCCCAAGCGTACATCCCAGGTGGATGAGCCGGATGAAGAGGTGCCGGCGTCGGTGGTGTTGACGGAGCAGCCCAGGCCTCAATGAGGCCCTCAAATTCAATGCCTGATCAACTTCTCCTGCACCGCCTGCTGATCCACCTCCAGCAACACCTGCTGCTTGCCGGCGACCATCACCGCCGCCGGCAACCCATCCCGATACACAACCCGATTCCCACTCACCGCCGGCACCTTGCTGCCCGGTAACAATGTGCCCACCAGGTTCAGCGGGTCAGCCCCGCACACGGCGATCAAACTCCCGTCATGGGGGCGGCGCCGCACCTCGCGCAGCAACGGGATCGCCTCCGGCAACGCAAACTGCTCACCCGCCAGCCCGCTGACAAACCGCCCACCGCGAATCTCACCCCGGGCTTCCAGCCGATGGAATGTGCGCAGCAGTTCGCGCCAACTCGGCAACCAATCCGCCTCGCGCTCCAGCAAGCGCCAGAACACCACGCCATAACGGCGCAGCAAGGTCATCGCCACATGTTCCAGGGTTTCGGCCGAGTGCGGGCCGGCGGCGGTCGAGGGGCGGCGAATCAGCGCCCAGCGCCCGGCATCGTCCATGCCGCCGATAAACGCCCCACGCCCGCGCCGACTGCTGCGCGCCTGGCGCTTGCTGGCCGGGGTGGTCAGTGCGCGCAACCCGGCAAAACTGTCGGCATTCACCAGGCCGGCGCCGACCAGTTCCTGCAAGGCGGTTTCCAGTTCGCTGCGCAGCAGATGGGCTTCGTGCACCAGCTCATCGAAAAACAGCGCGCCGTGTTCGCGCAAGGCCAGGTGGACTTTCTGCGCCTTGGGCGACAGCGTCGTGCTGTCGGTGGGTTCGGTGAGCCCGCTCCACAATGCCACCTGGCTGCGCGGCAACAGCACCACCGGCGTACTGCGCAGGGCGATGGCGCCGGACTTGTTGCTCAAGCGCGTCCACACCAGCCTGCCGCTGCGGCACAGCTCGTCGAGCCAGGTCGATGAGTAATCCTTGAGCCGTGCACTGAGCAGGTCACTGTCCCAGGCCGACGTGGCGGCGGCGTAGCCTTCGAACTGGCCTACAATCTGCGGCAGCATCGCGTTGCCCTGGCCCCGCGTGCTGTCGGACAGATGCTGCCAATCGAACAGGAAGCGCATGAAATCCTGCAGAGCCACCGGCTCGATTTCCCGGCGCAGGCGCTTGACCGTGTAGCGATGAATGCGGGCGAGCAGATGCCGTTCGCACCATTGTTCCTCGAGTGCGCCGGGGCTGAAGCGACCGCGCAGCACGTAGCCTTCCTGCTCCAGGCGGGCCAGCGCCTGGGTAACGTCGGCCAGCGGGAGGGCCAGTGGCGCGGCGATCTCGATAATGCTCTGCGGGCCGAAGCCACCCAGGCGCGCACGCAGCAGTTCCACCAGCGCGTCGTCAAAGGTCCAGGGCTCATCGAAGCCGGGGAGCAACGGCAAATTGTTGGGGTAGATCGCCTGCAAACACCCCAGGCGCTCCACCGCGACCCACAGGCCATTGGACAATTGAAAGGCGCGGCCAGCCTTGGCCAAGGCGTTCAGCCACTCGGCCCATGGCACCGTGACTTCGTGACTGGCGATGCACGCCAGGCTCATCAGCGCCTCATGCATTTCATCCACGCCATGGGGCGCCGGCCAGGCCTCTTCGCGCACGCCGGCGATGGCGTCCGCATCCAGTGCGCCGAGGTCGTCGGTGCTCTGCGGGTCGCTCCAACGGCGGTTGAGCACGGCCTGGGTGCGGCGTTCTTCCAGCGGTGCATCGTCGAGAAAGGTGTAGGGGCGCGCGCTGAGGATTTCGGCGGCCATGGGCGAGGGCGCCGGCAGGTCGCGGCTGATCAAGCGCACTTCGCCGCGCTCCATGCGCCGCAGCAAGGCAAGCCAGGCGTCGCTGTCCATGGCTTCGTGCAGGCAGTCATCGAGGGTTTGTTCCACCAGCGGGTGCTCGGGCACTTCGCGTTCGCCGGCGAGGTTTTCCAGGCAGGCGATCTGGTCGGGGAACACACTGGCGATCAGGTCTTCGCTCTTCATACGCTGCAGCTGCGGCGCCACTTTGCGTCCGCCGGTAAAGCGCGGCAGCGCCAGGGCCACGCCGGCGTTCCAGCGCCAGCGCACGCCGAACAGCGGCGCATCCAGCACCGCCTGGATCAGCAGGTGTTCAGCACTGTGGCTGTTGAGGTAACGCCACACCTCATCCAGCTCGAAACTGTGGCTGGTGGATAGCGACAGCACGATCGCATTTTCGCTGGCTGCCGCCTGCAATTCGAAATTGAAGGTGCGGCAAAAACGCTTGCGCAAGGCCAGGCCCCAGGCCCGGTTGATGCGGCTGCCGAACGGCGTGTGGATGATCAACTGGGTGCCGCCGGATTCGTCGAAAAACCGCTCCATGATCAACGTGTCCCGGGACGGCAACGCGCCGAGGGCCAGGCGCGCGCGGGCCAGGTAATCGAGGATCTGTTCGGTGCTGGCGCGGTTCAGGCCAAGGGTGCCGGTGAGCCACTCTTGCGCCGGTTGCAGGTCGCCGGGGCTGGCGCTGAGCAGGGTGTCGAGTTGCCCCTGCAAACGCGCGACCGCGGCGGATAACTCATTGCTGCGCCCCGGCGCTTCGCCGAGCCAGAACGGAATGGTCGGCGGCTGGCCATGGGCGTCTTCGACCCGCACTTTGCCGGCTTCGACCCGCAGGATCCTGTAGGACGTATTACCGAGCTGGAAGATATCCCCGGCGATGCTTTCCACCGCGAAGTCTTCGTTGACGCTGCCGATGTTCAGGCTCTGGGGTTCGAGCAACACACTGTAGTCGGCGTTGTCGGGGATGGTGCCGCCGCTGGTCACGGCGGTCAGCCTGGCGCCACGGCGACCGCGCAGGGTGCGGGTCAGGGCATCGCGGTGCAGGTACGCGCTGCGGATACCCTGGCGCCCGTTGTAGCCGTCGGCGAGCATCTGCAGCAGCGCCTGGTAGTGGCGTTCATCCAGGGTGGCGTAGGGCGCGGCGCGGTGGATCAGGTCAAGCAGGGCCTGCTCCGGCCACTCCTGGGCACTGACCTCGGCGATGATCTGCTGGGCCAGCACGTCCAGGGGCGCCACCGGGATCTGCAAGGTGTCCAGTTCTCCCCGCCGCACACAATCGAGCAGGGCGGCGCATTCGATCAGATCGTCGCGGGTGGTGGCGAACAGGCGCCCCTTGGGCGTGCCGCCGACCTGGTGCCCGGAGCGGCCCACCCGTTGCAGAAAGCCGTTGATGGAGCCCGGCGAACCGATCTGGCACACCAAATCGACATCGCCGATATCAATCCCCAGCTCCAGTGACGCGGTGGCGATCAGCACTTGCAACTCGCCGGCCTTGAGCCGTTGCTCGGCATCCAGGCGCATTTCCTTGGCCAGGCTGCCGTGGTGGGCGGCCACGGCGCTCTTGCCCAGGCGCTCGCTCAGGTGCCGAGCCAGGCGTTCGGCCAGGCGCCGGGTGTTGACGAAGATCAGCGTGGTGCGGTGCTCACGGGCAAGGGCGGCGAGGCGGTCGTAGACCAGCTCCCAGACATCGTTGGCCATCACCGCCGACAGCGGCACCGGCGGAACTTCGATATCCAGGTCGCGGGGGCGGGCATGGCCGATGTCGACGATGTCGCACGTTCGCTCAGTGCCCACCAGAAAGCGCGACACGGCTTCAATGGGTTTTTGCGTGGCCGACAGACCGATGCGGGTCAGCGGCTCGGCGCACAAGCCTTGCAGACGCTCCAGGCTCAGGGCCAGGTGGCTGCCGCGTTTGCTGGCGGCGATGGCGTGGATTTCATCGACGATCACCGTGCGCGCGCTGGCCAGCATCTGCCGGCCGGAGTCCGAGCCCAGCAGCACGTAGAGCGATTCCGGTGTGGTCACCAGGATATGCGGCGGGCGCTTGCGCATCTGTGCGCGGTCTTTCTGCGGGGTATCGCCGGTGCGCACGGCGGTGCGGATCACCAGTGGCGGCAGGCCCAGGCGCTGCAAATGCTCGGTGATCCCGGCCAGCGGGGTTTGCAGGTTGATCTGGATATCGTTGGACAGCGCCTTGAGCGGCGACACATACACCACCAGCGTCTCGTCCGGCAGTTGCCCGCCGTTGGCCAGGCCCTGGTGAACCAGGTCATCGAGCACCGCGAGGAACGCCGTCAGCGTCTTGCCGGAGCCGGTGGGCGCTGCGATCAGCGTCGAGCGGCGCTGGCGGATCAGCGGCCACGCCTGGGCCTGGGCGCTGGTCACCGAAGGGAAGGTGTGGCGGAACCAGGTGCTGACGGCGGGGTGGAAGCCGTTCAATACCGTGTCGGTTGATTCAGGAAGGTTCATGCCTAAGTTATGCGGCCCGCTCCAACAAGTTGCAACCCCGCACTTTATCCGTGACGGTTGCGCTACAAACCCGCAAAATGCAACGATTCTGGAATAAACCTACGGCACGCCTCACGGGCTTGCCGACCATAACCATCGTTCCAAACAGACCGGGCCTGCTCAATCTATGCGAATGCGCCTTATGTTACTGGGCGGCGGGAATGCCCTCGGGCAGGCGCTGATTCGCCTCGGTGCAGAGGAAGACATTGGTTTCCTCGCACCCAAACCGCCCCAAGACGGCTGGGATGCCGCAAGCCTCACCCAATTGCTCGACGACACCCGTCCCGATGCGTTGATCAACCTCGCCTACTATTTCGACTGGTTCCAGGCCGAAGCCGTCAGCGAAACCCGCCTGGCCGCCCAGGAGTTCGCCATCGAGCGCCTGGCCGAACTGTGCCAGCACCACAACATTACCTTGCTGCAACCGTCCAGCTACCGCGTGTTCGATGGCTCCCGCGCCACCGCCTACAGCGAAAAGGACGAGCCGGTGCCCCTGGGCCTGCGGGGCCAGGCGTTATGGCGGATCGAACAGAGCGTGCGCGCGACGTGTCCGCAACATGTGCTGTTGCGTTTTGGCTGGCTGCTGGATGACAGCGTCGACGGCACCCTCGGGCGCTTCCTGGCCCGGGCCGAGAAACCGGATGAATTGCTGATGGCCGACGACCGTCGCGGCAACCCGACGCCGGTGGACGATGCCGCGCGGGTGATCATCTCGGTGCTCAAGCAACTCGATTGCGCGGCGCCGCTGTGGGGCACTTACCACTACGCCGGGCATGAGGCGACCACGCCGCTGGCGCTGGGCCAGGCGATCCTCACCGAAGCGCGCAGCTACCACGCGCTGGCCATTGAAGCGCCCACCGCCCAGGCCCACGCGGCACGGCCGGATGCGGCAGACGAACCGCAGCATGCGGTGCTGGCCTGCAAGAAAATCCTCCACACCTTCGGCATCAAGCCGCGGGCGTGGCGAGCGGGGTTACCGGCGTTGCTGGACCGGTTCTACCGCCATAGCTGACACGACACAAAGCAAAATGTGGGAGGGGGGTTGCTGTGGTGATGGGGACTTGTCCCTCACCACAGCAACCCCCCTCCCACATTGGTTATGCAGTGTTGCTTAGAACTTGTAGCCGATACCCACCATGTAAACCATCGGGTCCACGTCCACATTGACCTTGGCCCGGGTGCCAGGCGCCACGGCGTTGTTTTCCACGGTGGCCTTGGTGCTGATGTCGATGTAGCGGGCCTGGGCGTTGATCATCCACTTGTCGTTGATCATGTAGTCCGCGCCGATCTGCGCAGCCCAACCCCAGGAGTTCTCGGCCTTGAAGTTGCTGAAGCCGGCTTCGGAGGCGCGGCTGCCGACGTGTTCGTCGTAGATCCAGGTGTAGTTGATACCGGCGCCTACATACGGCTGGAACGGGGATTTATTGTCCAGCGGGTAGTACACGACGCTCAGGGTCGGCGGCAGGTGTTTCAGCGTACCGAGCTTGCCGTTGGCGGCGCCGAGGGCGGTGCCCTTGATCTTCACGTCATGCTCGAACGGCGTGGCCGCCAGCAGTTCGATACCGACATGGCTGGTGAGCATGTAGGCGAAGTTCAAGCCCAGCTGGGTGTCGCTGCTCATGGTCGCCTTGCCGCCCAGGTTGGCGCCGGCCAGTGGGCCCTGGTCAACTTTGACGGTGCTGCTGTCTGCCTTCGGGTTCACGGTGATTGCACCGGCACGAATCAGAATGTCGCCCGCTTCGTGAGCGTGGACGGCAGGGGCGGCGAGTGCGAGGGCGAAGAGGGACGCGCCGAGCAGAGACTTGTTCATGGGAGCTCCAGAGGACGTTTAGAAGTTGTACGTCCAATGGTAAAGATCGTTCCGTCCGGTCTTTTGACTCAGCTCAATGAAAGGGCGATCAGCGTTATTCCGGCAGTTCGTAGATATAAATTTTCTCGGCATCCATCTGGTAGCCGGCGTCGGCCAGTTCACTGGTGGACGGTTTGACCTGCATCGCCCCCTCGATCCAGTACGGCTGGTAGAGCTCATCGAGCTTCACGCCGAGTTCGCTTTTCACGTGCACGATCTGATTCGATGGCGGCGGCGGCACATGGATGCACGCGCCGAAATACGGCACCAGCAGGAACTCGGTGGTGCGCCCTTCTTCACTGACTTCCAGCGGCACGATATACCCGGGCAGGCGGATGTGCTGGCCATCGAGACTCTGCACCACCGGCGCATTGGGCAGATCCTGCTTGGCTGCTGGCGCCGCTTCGACGGACAAGGCATCGGCCATGTTCGACAGGTCGTGCAGCGGTTTCATGTTGGGGATTTCCGGCGGCGCGTCCGGCGGGATCATCTCCTGCCAGGACAAATCCCTGGGCTGGTCCTCCGCCCAGGCCGGCACGGCCACCAGCAGCAATAACGCAAACAGAGCGCGACGCATCGAAGCCTTCCTCATAAACGTATGGACAGCCCATCGGCCAGGGATTGTCGGTAGGCGCGCCAGGCGGGCACGCTGCCCATCAATAGCGCTGCCGCCAGGATACCGGCGAGCAGGGTCCATTCATATTCGCTGGGCCACGACATCGGCAGGTCGAGGCCGTAATTGGCCTGCAAATACCCGCGCGATGCGGCGATGCACACATACAGCAAGCCCACGCCTGCGATCACCCCGGACAGGGCCAGGGCGAAGGCTTCGAAAATCAGCAAGGTTGCGATATGCCACGGCCGCGCGCCCACCGAGCGCAGGATCGCCATTTCGCGGCGGCGTTCGTTGAGGCTGGTGAGGATCGCGGTGAGCATGCCGATCAAACCGGTCAGCACCACGAACAGCGAGATCACGAACAAGGCTTTTTCGGCGGTGCCCATCATGCTCCACAGCTCTTGCAGCGCCACGCCGGGCAGGATCGCCAGCATCGGTTCGCCACGGAATTCGTTGATCTCCCGCTGCAGGGCGAAGGTGGAAATCTTGTTGTTCAGGCCGAGCATAAAGGCCGTGATGGCTTGCGGGGTGAGGTCCATGTTGCGCGCCTGGTCGGCACTGATGCGGCCTTTGCCCTGGGCCGGTACGCCGTTGTGCCAGTCGATATGGATCGCCTCCATGCCGCCGAGGCTGATATGCAGCGTGCGGTCCACCGGCGTGCCGGTGCGCTTGAGAATACCGACCACGGTGAACGGTTTGTCATCGTGTTTTACCAGGCTGACCACCGCCACGCCGTGGGCCAGCACCAGCTTGTCGCCGAGCTTGTAGTGCAGGGCATCGGCGACTTCGGCGCCGAGCACCACTTCGAACGGGTCGGTGGCGAAGGCGCGGCCGCTGGCCAGTTCCAGGTTCTGTTTGCGCCCGTACTGGTAGTGCTCGAAGTACGACTCGTTGGTGCCCATCACCCGGTAACCGCGATGGGAGTCGCCGAGGGAAATCGGGATGGCCCATTTCACCTGGGGGTTGGCGGCGAAGTGCTCGTAGCTGTCCCACCGAATGTTGTTGGTGGCGTTGCCGATGCGGAACACCGAGTACAGCAGCAGGTTGACCGAACCGGAGCGCGCGCCGACGATCAGGTCGGTGCCGCTGATGGTGCTGGCGAAACTGTTGCGGGCCTCAACGCGCACGCGTTCCACCGCCAGCAGCAGGCACACCGACAAGGCGATGGCGAAGGCGGTGAGGATCGCGGTAAAGCGGCGGTTAGCCAGGCTGGCCATGGCTAGACGAAACAGATACATCTCAAACCTCTGCGGGCGTGGCGGCGCGATTGAGTTCGGCCAGCGACAGGTTGCGGTCGAACAGCGGCGCCAGGCTCTGGTCATGGCTGACAAACAACAGGCTGGCGCCGGCTTCGCGGCATTCGGCGAACAGCAGTCGAATGAAGGCTTCGCGGGCGTCGTAGTCCAGGGCGGAAGTGGGCTCGTCGGCGATCACCAACTCCGGTTGGCCGATCAGTGCACGGGCGGCGGCCACCCGTTGCTGTTGGCCGATGGACAACGAGTCGGCACGGCGCTCCAGCAGGTCTTTGTCCTTCAAACCCAGGTGCGCCAGCAAGGTCGCGGCGGCCTGGTCGACGCTGCCGTGGCGTTGGATCGCCCGTTGCGCGCGCAGCTTGGAAAAGTGACAGGGCAGCTCGACGTTCTCGCGCACCGACAGGAACGGCAGCAGGTTGAACTGCTGGAAGATATAGCCGGTGTGGTCAACGCGAAAGCGGTCCCGGGCGCCGGCCGAGAGTTCGGTCAACTCCTGGCCGAGCAGGCGGATGCTGCCCTGGCTGGGCTTCTGCACACCGCCGAGCAGGCCGAGCAAGGTGGTTTTGCCACTGCCGCTCGGCCCCTTGAGAAACAGGGTTTCCCCCGCTTCCAGGCGGAACGCGGGGATGTCCAGCAACTGTGGGTGACCGGGCCAGTTGAAGCCCAGGTCAGACAGTTCGATCAATGGGTGGGTCATGGGCACTCAGAACTTCAGGGTGGCTGCGGTGGCGGTCGCTTCAACACCTTGCTGGCCGCTCGGGCCGATCAGTTGTACCTGAATTTTCTGGGTGGCGGGGAAGGTCTTGAACACCTGGGTCAGGTCCAGGTTGCCCAGGGCGGTCGGCGTGGCACAGGTGAATTGGTAGTGGGCGTGGATTTCACTGTGATCGTGATGATGCTCGTGGGCGCCGTCTTTGGCGTCGTGGTCATCATCGTCGTCGTGGTCGGCTTCCGGTTTGTCGCCGAACAGCGGGCTGTTGAGTTCCTGGGAGCTGATCACGCAACCGGCGGCCTTGGGCAGGTTGAACAGCGCCAGTGGGTTCTCCAGTTGTTTGCGTGCAGCGGCGACCTTGGCTTTGTCGGCTGCGCTGGTGGCGAGGTGTTCGAAGCCCACCAGGTTCATCGCCGGGCTGTCCAGTTCAAGCTCCAGGGCCTGGCCGTCGAGTACCGCGTTAAGGCGGCCGACGCCATGTTCGTGGGCGCCGAGGCTGCCGTGTTCGTGATCGTGGTCATGCTCGTCGGCAGCTTGAGCGATGGCGAGTGGCAACAGGGCAAACGGCAAAGCAAGCAACAGACGGCGCATGGGAAAGCTCCAGAGATGAAAGTTTTGTTATGTGATCTTATAACAATAGTGCCGAGAGTTTGCCCGCCCGCTTGGCGTTGCGCAAGCCGCATGGGAGCATGCTCGTCAGAAAAAATGCAGGAGTAAGGACGATGTTGCGAATTCGTGGAACCATCGGCGACCTGCCGGTGGACTTGACCCTGGAGCTGGACGACGGCGATTGGGCACGACTCGGCGCGCAGTTGCAGGCAACGCCCATGGCAAGTGCGCCCGCCGCGCCGGCAGCGCCGGTCAAGCCGAACGATGATCTGTGGCAGAACGCCCAGGACCTGTTGCGCAACGCCGGGCAACTCAGTGGCCTGGAACTGCTTGATCGACTGGAAGGTTTGGCGGGGGATGCCGCGGCGGGCAAGCGCCTGTTGGTGCGCCTGCGCCATAGCGCCAAGGTCAAGGTGGCCAGCGGCGGGGATACGCCGCTGTACAGTTGGATCGGCGATTAGTACAGCGCGGCGAACAACTTGCGGCGGTACACGGTCACCAGCGGGTGATCATTGCCCAACAGTTCGAATACCTGCAGCAAGGTCTTGTGCGGCAGGCCTTCGCTGTAGCTGCGGTTGCGGATAAACAGCTTGAGCAAGCCTTCCAGCGCCGCGTCGTACTGCTGGCGCGCCAGTTGCTGAATCGCCAGTTGATAGGCGGCTTCGTCATCCTGCGGGTTTTGCGCCAGGCGGCTTTTCAGCTCGGCGGCGTCCGGCAGGTCGGCGGCCTGGCGCAGGAAGGTGATTTGCGCCTTGGCGCCGGCGAGCGCTGCTTTGTGGTCATCGCTCTTCACCGCATCGAGCACGGTTTGGGCTTCACCCAACTCACCGCGTTCGGCCAGGCAACGGGCGTACAGAATCAACGCGGTGGCGTTGGTGTTGTCTTCACCCAGCAGCGCCACCAGCACGGCCTCGGCGTCGCTGATGCGGCCATCGGCAAACAGCGCCTGGGCCTGCTCCAGCGGGTCAGCCGCCGCCGGTGGTGGCATCTTCACGTGAGGCTCCAGCAGCGCCCGCACCGCCGACTCCGGCTGCGCCCCGGCAAACCCATCCACCGGCTGGCCATCCTTGAACAGCACCACCGTCGGCAGGCTTTGAATGCCAAAGCGCGCGACGATGTCCTGCTCCGCCTCGCAATCGACCTTGGCCAGCAGCAGCTCACCCTGATAACTCTGGGCAATCTGCGCCAGCATCGGCATCAACGCCTTGCACGGCGCGCACCATTCGGCCCAGAAATCCACGAGCACGGGTTTTTCGAAGGAGTTCTGGATCACGGCCTGGTCGAAATTGGCGCTGGTGACGTCGAAGATGTACGGCGTGGGTTCACTCATGGGGCGTCTCGAATAAAGCGGGAATGGGGCAACTATAAGGGCTGGCGCCGCGAATGGTACAGGCTCACCTTGCGAAACTCCCAAGGCTCGGCCAAGTCCGGCAACGTCAGTGCATCGAGTATCTCCAGCCGCCGATAAGCGGGGTGCTGGAAGTCCCGCACGCGCGAGTCCGCCACCAGCGCTTCGCGGCCTCGGCTGAGGAAGTGGTCGAGCAACGGCAGGTTGGCGCGGTCGTAGAGCACGTCGGCGACCAGGATCAGGTCGAAGCGGTCGGCTTCGGCGAAAAAGTCCGCCGAGTAACTCAGTTCCACACCGTTGAGTTCGGCATTCGCCCGGCAGGACGCTAACGCCAGCGGGTCCAGGTCGCAGGCCACCACTTCCAGCGCGCCGGCTTTGACCGCGGCAATCCCGGCCACACCGGAGCCCGCGCCGAAATCCAGCACGCGCTTGCCTTTCACCCATTGCGGGTTCGCCGCCAGATACCGCGCCAGCGCCAAGCCGCTGGCCCAGCAAAAACTCCAGTAGGGCGGTTCATGCAGGATGCGTCGGGTTTCCTCGGGGCTGAAGGCGCGGTCCATGTTGTCCGCATCCAGCAGCCACAATGAAAGCGCAGTACCCGGCAGCGGGCAGGGCACCAGTTGGGCGTCGCCGATCAGCGCGCTCAGGGCGCGCTGCAAGTCCAGCGGCGGCGTCATGGCGCCTTGACGAGTTCCAGAGGGCCGGTGGTCTGGGTGATCGCCTGGGTGATGCGCACGGCAGGCAGGTGCAGGATCAACTGGCCGGATTGGCTGGCACGGCCACGCAATTCAACCCGCGCACCGGCTGGGAACGCCTCGGGGTTGTAGCGCAGGCGGAAGGCCAGGGGCTTGCCGTTGCCGGTCAAGACGCTGCTCGCCAACAGTTGTTGCGGGCGCGAACGGTCATCGATCACCAGCAGCGCCATCTCGACTTCGGCGCCGGCCGGTACGTTGGTGAGGCTGCCGCTGATTTCGCGTTGATAGGCGGGCAGGGGACCGAGGTCTTCAATGCCGGGGACTTTTTTCTCTTGTGCAGGCGTCGGTTGAGGGGCGGCCGGCTTGGGGGCTTCGCTGCTGCAGGCGACCAGGACACTGAACACGGTGAGCAAAACAAGTGGTCGTAACTGCATGTACGGCTCCAGAAAAGGACAAAATCCGTGGCTTGAAATATAAGAAACATATAGGCCTGCCTATATACCGTAAAGGCTATGGCTTGTCTTGCCACAGGGATGCGCTACCATGGCCCTCCCTTTTTTTGTTGCCTGCCACCATGCACTGTCCCTTCTGCGGTGCCAACGACACCAAGGTCATTGACTCGCGTCTGGTCGCCGAGGGCGATCAAGTGCGTCGCCGGCGCGAATGCCTGGCCTCTGGCTGCGGTGAACGTTTCACCACCTTCGAAACCGCCGAACTGGTATTGCCGCGCCTGATCAAGTCCGACGGCAGCCGCCAGCCCTTCGACGAAGAAAAACTGCGCGCCGGTATGCAGCGCGCCCTGGAAAAACGCCCGGTGAGTGTCGAGCGGCTGGAGGCGGCGCTGGCGCATATCAAGCACAAGCTGCGCGCCACCGGCGAACGCGAGGTCAAGAGCCTGGTGGTGGGAGAGCTGGTGATGGGCGAGCTGCAAAAGCTCGACGAAGTCGCCTATATCCGTTTCGCCTCGGTGTATCGACGCTTCCAGGACCTCAACGAGTTCCGCGAAGAGATCGACCGCCTGGCCCGTGAGCCGGTCAAAGAATGAACCCACTTTCTGCTGAACAGGCTGTGCTGGACGCCCATTACATGGCCCGCGCCCTCGAACTGGCGCGCAACGGCCTGTACACCACCCACCCCAACCCGCGTGTGGGCTGCGTGATTGTCCGCGCTGGGCAGATTGTCGGCGAAGGCTGGCATGTGCGCACCGGCGAGCCCCATGCGGAAGTGCATGCCTTGCGGGCTGCCGGTGACAAGGCGCGCGGCGCCACGGCGTACGTAACCCTCGAGCCCTGCAGCCACTACGGCCACACCCCGCCGTGCGCCGATGCGCTGGTGAGTGCCGGGCTGGCGCGGGTGGTCGCAGCGATGCAGGACCCCAACCCGGAAGTCGCCGGGCGCGGCATGCAGCGCCTGGCCCAGGCCGGAATCGAGGTGCGCAGCGGCGTGCTGGAAGGTGAAGCCAGGGCCCTGAATAAGGGCTTCCTCAAGCGTATGGAGCATGGCCTGCCGTTTGTGCGGGTCAAGCTGGCGATGAGTTTGGACGGCCGCACTGCCATGGCCAGCGGCGAAAGCCAATGGATCACCGGCCCCGCCGCCCGCGCCGCCGTGCAGCGCCTGCGCGCCGAGGCCAGCGTGGTGCTGACCGGTGCCGACACCGTATTGGCCGACGGCGCACGCCTGACCGTCCGCGCCGCCGAACTCGGCCTGGACGACGCCACCACGGCCCTGGCCATGTCGCGCCCGCCGCTGCGTGTGCTGATCGACGGCCGTTTGCGCGTGCCGCTCAACGCACCGTTCTTCAAGGCCGGCCCGGCGCTGGTCATCACCTGCGTCACCGCGGAAAACCAGTTCCCCCGTGGCCCCGAATGCCTGGTGGTGCCGGGCGTGGACGGCCAGGTCGACCTGCGCTCGGCGCTGGTGGCGCTGGCCGCCCGTGGCGTCAACGACGTCTTGGTGGAAGCCGGCCCTAGCCTGGCGGGCGCGTTTGCCCAGCAGGGCCTGGTGGACGAATACGTGATTTTCGTCGCCGGCAAGTTCCTCGGCTCCGCTGCCCGGCCTTTGCTGGACTGGCCACTTGAGAAGCTGGCCGACGCTCCCCAACTCAAGATCACTGAAATGCGCGCTGTAGGCGACGACTGGCGAGTCACTGCCATCCCTGTGCCAGCAGCGAGCGTATAATTCTGACCGGGCGCTCAAGTGCCCGCACCGTTTTCCAGGAGAAGGCCATGTTCACCGGCATTATCGAATCCATCGGCAGCATCCGCGCCATGACCCCCAAGGGCGGCGACGTGCGCCTGCTGGTTGAAACCGGCAAGCTCGACCTCGGCGACGTCAAGCTGGGGGACAGCATCGCTGTCAGCGGCGTGTGCCTGACCGTCGTCGAACTGCCGGGCAACGGCTTTGCCGCCGACGTCAGCCGGGAAACCCTGGACTGCACCGCGATGAACGACCTCAAGGCCGGCAGCCCGGTCAACCTGGAAAAAGCCCTGACCCCGACCACTCGCCTGGGCGGCCACCTGGTCAGTGGCCACGTCGACGGCGTCGGCGAAGTGGTGGCCCGCAGCGAAAATGCGCGCGCCGTGGAATTCCGCATCCGCGCGCCCAAGGAGCTGGCCAAGTACATTGCCCACAAAGGCTCGATCACCGTCGACGGCACCAGCCTGACCGTGAACGCCGTGAATGGCGCCGAATTCGAACTGACCATCATTCCCCACACCCTGAGCGAGACCATCATGGCGTCGTACCAGCCTGGTCGCCGGGTGAACCTGGAGGTCGACTTGCTTGCCCGTTACCTGGAGCGCCTGCTTATGGGCGATAAGGCCGCAGAGCCTGCCGCCGGTAACATCACCGAAAGTTTTCTGGCCGCTAACGGCTACCTGAAATCCTGACCAAGGGGGTGCCCTGTGGCGCTCAATAGCATCGAAGAACTGGTTGAAGACATCCGCCAAGGCAAGATGGTCATCCTGATGGATGACGAAGACCGCGAAAACGAAGGCGATATCATCATGGCCGCCGAGGCCTGCAAGCCTGAGCACATCAACTTCATGGCCAAGCACGCCCGTGGCTTGATCTGCATGCCCATGAGCCGCGAGCGCTGCGAGCTGCTCAAGCTGCCGTTGATGGCGCCGCGCAATGGTTCAGGGTTTGGTACCAAGTTCACCGTATCGATTGAAGCGACCACCGGCGTCACCACCGGCATTTCCGCCGCCGACCGTGCCCGCACCGTGCAAGCCGCTGCCGCCAAGGACGCCAAGGCCGAAGACATCGTCAGCCCCGGCCACATCTTCCCGTTGATGGCTCAACCGGGCGGCACCCTCGCTCGCGCCGGCCACACCGAAGCCGCCTGCGACCTGGCGCGCATGGCCGGTTTCGAGCCCTGTGGCGTGATCTGCGAAGTGATGAACGACGACGGCACCATGGCCCGCCGCGCCGAACTCGAAGCCTTTGCCGCCGAACACAACATCAAGGTCGGCACCATTGCCGACCTGATTCACTACCGGATGATCCACGAACGTACCGTTCAGCGGATTGCCGAGCAGCCACTGGACAGCGAACTGGGCCAATTCAATTTGGTGACCTACCGTGATTCGGTGGAAGGCGACGTGCACATGGCCCTGACCCTGGGCACCATCTGCGCCGACGAGCCGACCCTGGTGCGCGTGCACAACATGGACCCGCTGCGCGACCTGCTGATGGTCAAGCAACCGGGCCGCTGGAGCCTGCGCGCCGCCATGGCTGCGGTGTCCGAGGCCGGCAGCGGTGTGGTGCTGCTGCTGGGTAACCCGGTGGATGGCGACGTGCTGCTCGCGCATATTCGCGAAACCGCCGAGCAGACCCAGGTGAAAACGCCGACCACCTACAGCATCGTCGGTGCCGGTTCGCAGATCCTGCGTGACCTCGGTGTGCGCAAAATGCGCCTGATGAGCGCACCGATGAAATTTAATGCGATATCCGGATTCGATCTGGAAGTTGTAGAATACGTGCCCTCCGAATAAAGGCCGGCGCTTTTTGCCCCTTGTTCGCGGTTAAATCATCACTGAGGGACGCACTTTTCGCGTCCCGGCTCTTTAAGAGATTTGTCGAATGACCCTGAAGACCATCGAAGGTACCTTCATCGCCCCCAAAGGCCGCTATGCCCTGGTGGTTGGCCGCTTCAACAGCTTCGTGGTTGAAAGCCTGGTAAGCGGTGCCGTGGATGCCCTGGTTCGCCACGGTGTGAGCGAGAGCGACATCACTATCATCCGCGCCCCTGGCGCCTTCGAAATTCCACTGGTTGCGCAAAAAGTTGCTCAGCAGGGTGAATACGCGGCGATCATCGCCCTGGGCGCGGTCATTCGTGGCGGTACTCCGCACTTCGAATACGTGGCCGGCGAATGCACCAAGGGCCTGGCCCAGGTGTCCATGGAGTTCGGCGTGCCAGTCGCTTTCGGCGTACTGACCGTGGATTCCATCGAGCAAGCCATCGAGCGTTCCGGCACCAAGGCCGGCAACAAAGGCGCTGAAGCTGCCTTGTCCGCCCTGGAAATGGTCAGCCTGCTGTCGCAGTTGGAGGCCAAGTGATTTCCGACGAGAGCGATTGCTTCAACCCGCGCGACGAGCGTCCAGCGGACGCCGGCAAGCCTTCGAAAAGCGAAAAGCGCCGTGCTGCCCGCCAGCTCGCCACCCAGGCGCTGTACCAGCGTCACATGGCTGGCACCTCGCTGAACGAGATCGAAGCGCAGTTTCGCGTCGATAACGACTTCACGTTTGCCGACCAGAGCTACTTCCACGACATCCTGCACGGCGTTCCGGCCAACCTGGCCGAGATCGATGCGGCATTGACGCCGTGCCTGGACCTGACCCTCGAAGAGCTGGACCCGGTTGAACTGGCCGTACTGCGCCTGTCCACCTGGGAGCTGCTCAAGCGCGTCGACGTGCCGTACCGCGTGGTGATCAACGAAGGCATCGAACTGGCGAAAGTCTACGGTTCGACCGACGGTCACAAGTTCGTCAACGGTGTGCTCGACAAGCTGGCCCCGCGCCTGCGTGAAGCCGAAGTGAAGGCGTACAAGCGCTAACCTGCGCTTGAGTCCTGAATGGGCGAGTTCGAGCTGATCCACCAGTACTTCGCCGCCGCGCCGTGCGCACAGGGCGGCGAGGGCATTGCCCTGGGGATCGGCGACGACTGTGCCCTGCTGGCGCTCCCCGCCGGGGAGCAGCTGGCAATTTCCACCGATACCTTGGTGGCCGGCGTGCACTTTGCCGACCCCTGTGACCCGTTCCTGCTCGGCCAGCGCTCGCTGGCCGTGGCGGTCAGCGACCTGGCCGCCATGGGCGCCCACCCCCTCGCGTTTACCCTCGCACTCACTACGCCGACCGTCGATGCCGATTGGCTGCAACGCTATGCCCAGGGGTTGAACGCCATGGCGCAAAACTGCGGTGTGGGCCTGGTGGGCGGCGACACCACGCGCGGTCCGCTGAGCCTGACCCTGACCGTGTTTGGACGTGTCCCGGCCGGTCAAGCGTTGACCCGCAGCGGCGCACAGCCGGGCGATCTCTTGTGTGTCGGCGGCGAGTTGGGTAATGCCGCCGGTGCCTTGCCGCTGGTATTGGGGCAGCGCAGCGCCGATGCTGCGATTGCCGACCCGCTGCTGGCCCATTACTGGTCGCCACAACCGCAGTTGGCCCTGGGCCTGGCTCTACGGGGCAAGGCCACATCGGCGATGGATATTTCTGACGGTCTTCTGGCCGATTGCGGGCATATCGCCAAGGCCTCGGCTGTCAGCCTGTTGATCGAGCGCCAGAAGCTGCCGCTGTCCAACGCGTTGCTGGCGTTTGTCGGTGATGACGAGGCGCGGGTCGCCGCATTGAGCGGCGGCGATGACTACGTGCTGGTGTTCACCCTGCCGCCCGTCGAGTTGGCGCCGTTGCTGGCTGACGGTTGGCCGGTGCATGTTATCGGCCAGGTCCAGGCGGGGCAGGGCGTAACGCTGCTTGACGCTCTCGGGCAAGACATCACCCCGGCCATCCGTGGCTATCAACATTTTTGTCCGGCACCCTGAATCGCGTGCTGCGCTACGCTCTATTACGTCGTTCTGGATGCTGGATTTGCAGGAGATCATCGCCATGGATGTACGCCGCTGGCTGCTGATGCTGCTGTGTGTCCTTCCGGCATGGGCCCAGGCGCAGGAGGTGCCGGTGGTGCCCGGCAAGGTCATGCTGGCCAGCGAGGCCTGGGACGACTACACCAATGCCGACGGCAGCGGCCTGGCCTGGGATGTGTTGCGGCACGTCTTCGAACCGGTCGGGATCACCCTGCAAACCCGCATTGAGCCCTATACCCGCTCGGTCGGCCTGGCCCAGCGCGGTGAAGTGGATGGCTGGGTCGGTTCCTACCGCGATGAAGTCAAGGGTGTGCTCTACCCGCACTGGAACTTCGATTCCGACCCCATCTACGCCCTTGGGCTGGCGACCTCGCCGATACCGAGCGCCGCGACGCTGGGGGATTATCGCCTGGCCTGGGTGCGGGGCTACAAGTACGAGGCGTATTTGCCCCATGTGCGCCGTTTCAATCAGATCCAGCGGCGCGATGGCATCTTGCCGATGCTGCAGCATGGTCGTGCCGACTTCTACATTGATGCGCTCACCGAAGCCCGATACGTTCTCAGTCAGGCGGACGCCCCGTCCCAGTTCCGGCTCACCCACATCATCGACCTGCCGCTCGACGTGGGGTTTGCCGATACCGAGCGTGGGCGGGCATTACGCACCGTGTTTGACCAGCGCATGGCGGTCCTGGTGAAAAGCGGCGAACTGAAGCCGATTTTCCTGCGCTGGAAACTGCCGTATCCGTTCTGACCTGCATAGAACCGGGACGAAGGCCAATCAAACCGATTGATCTTTATCAGCGATAATTCAGCTTAAGCGTCTGTAGGAACCTGCTGTTACAATGCCCGCCTCTGTGAAATCTGAAATCAGGAGCACACGGTGCCCGTCGTTTTCGTCGCTGCTTCCAAGCTGCCTACCCCTTTTGCCACGTTCACCATGAGCGGCTTTCTCGAAGAAGCCACCGGGCGCGAGCACGTTGTGCTCAGCCTCGGCGATATCGCCGATGGCGCACCGGTTCTCGGTCGCGTGCACTCCGAGTGCCTGACCGGCGATGCGCTGTTCAGCCAGCGCTGTGACTGCGGCTCGCAATTGGAAGCCGCGATGCGCGCCATCGCCCGTGAAGGCCGTGGTGTGCTGTTGTACTTGCGTCAGGAAGGCCGTGGCATTGGCCTGCTGAACAAGATTCGCGCCTACGAGCTGCAAGACGGCGGCGCCGATACCGTCGAGGCCAATGAGCGCCTGGGCTTCGCCGCCGACCAGCGTGACTACGCGATCTGCCTGCCGATGCTGGAACACCTGGGCGTGAAGTCCCTGCGCCTGATGACCAACAACCCGCGCAAGGTCAAGGCCTTGACCGAGATGGGCATCGCCGTGGCCGAGCGCGTACCGCTGCACACCGGGCATAACCCGCATAACAAACTCTACCTGGCGACCAAGGCCAGCAAGCTCGACCACATGATGGGCAATGAGCATCAAGGCGAGGTCGACCGCGCGTGACCCGTGGCCAGGTGAAACGGCGACTGTCCTTCAGCTGGTGGCAGTATCTGGCCCTGGCGCTGCTCCCGCTGTTCGTGATCAACCTGGTGTTTGGCCAGGCCGAGCCCTTGCTGCCAGTGCTGGCCATGCCGTTCTTTATCGCCGGCGTGGCGTCGATGTTCCTCAGCCTGCGCTACTTCAACGGCTATAAACACGCCCTGATCGCCACCTCCAAAGCCCTCGATACCGCTGAAGAACCGGCTGCCTGGATCACCCTGGCGGCGCGTCGGCGCACGGCCTTGATGGTGGCGGCCGTGCCGGCCTGGGTGGGCGCACTGGCGGTGTTCGTCGGGCTGGAAGCGGTGCCGCTTTTCCTGTTGGCGCTGTCGACGACGGTGTTGTTTTACCTCTACCGCATCCCGCGTCAGTTGGGATGATGCGCCGCTGGCTGGCGATGCTGCTGCTGGCATTCAGTGCCCAGGGCCTGGCGGTCGAACGTGTCGTCAGTCTGGCGCCTTCACTTTCTGAAATCGTGGCTGAGCTGGGTGCTGCCGACCTGCTGGTGGGCGTGCTCGATGGCGGCGACCGGCCGGTGGCACTGGCGGACGTGCCGTCGGTTGGGCGTTATGGGCAGTTGGACATGGAGCGCCTGCTGAGCCTCAAGCCCGACCTGATCCTGCTCTGGCCCGGCAGCGTCGGCCCCGCCCAGCGCGAGCAGCTGCAGCGCCTGAATATCCCGGTGTACGTCGCCGAACCCCATAGCCTCGAACAACTCACCACCCAGGTCCAGGCCATCGCGGAGCAATTGGGCCGTGCCGACGCCGGCCGGCAATTGGCCGCGCACCTGCGCCAGCGCCTGGCGCAGTTGCGTCAGCGTTATCAGCGGGCCGAACCGTTGCGGGTGTTCTACCAGGTGTGGAACCAGCCGCTGTACACCGTGGGCGGCGGCCAGATCATCAGCGACGCGCTGAGCGTGTGCGGTGCGCGCAATGTGTTTGACGACCTGAAGCTGCCCGCGCCGCAGGTCAGCATCGAGGCGGTATTGCAGCGCAATCCCGAGATGATCCTGGTGGGCGATCAGGCTCAGAAGGAAGCCTGGACGGTCTGGCCAACCATGGCGGTGCGGGTACGGCTGGTTCCGGATAAAGGCCTGGAACGGCCCAGCGGGCAGATGCTGGAAGCGCTGGCGCGGCTGTGTCAGGTGATTGCTCCGAGCCGCTGAGGCCGGTCCAGGCCACAATCAGATTTCAGGTGTCCAGGTCACGCCAAACATCCACATCCGGCCTTCTTCACGGTAATCGTGATTGTTGACGAATGCCGGATCGTTGTAGCTGTAGCGCGCCCGCGCATAAGACTTGTCCAGCAGGTTGTCGACCTTCAGCGACAGCCCCACTTCCCGTGTCACCGCCCAACTGCCGCGCAGCCCGAGTAACCCATAGCCGCCCAGGCGCTGGGTGTTGGCTTCATCGTCATAGCTGTGGCTGATCGCCTGCCAACTGGCGCCCACGCCCACCTGGTCGAATTGCCGGTCGAGGTCCAGGCTCAACGTCCGCCGCGCCCGGCGGGCCAGGGTGTGGCCACTGTCGCGGTCGCGGGGGTCGATGATCGACAGCCCGAGGTTGCCTTGCCAGCCGAACAGGTCCTGCTTGAGCGCCGTCTCAACACCGTTGATGCGTGCCGACGCCACATTCTGCGGCTTGCCGGTTTGGTCGAGAATGATCGCATCGCTCAAATCGGTGCGGTACAGCGAAGCTTCCAGGCGCGTGCTGTCACTCAACTGGCTGCGCCACTGCAGTTCGTAGCTCTTTGATGTTTCGGGCTGCAGGTGGGGGTTGCTGTACTTCGTGTCCGGATAATAGAGGTCGTTGAAGGTCGGCGCGCGGAAGCTTTCGCTGTAGCTCAGCAGCAGGTCATTGTCGGGGTTGACCGGCAAGGTCAGGGTGCCGCTCCAGCTGTTCTGCCCGCCGAACTGCTGGTTCTGGTCGTGACGCAGGCCCAGTTCGGTGGAAAACCACGCGCTGTGAAAGCGATGCTGCACAAAGGCGGCGCGGTTCCAGCGGCTGTTTTCGGTAAAGGTGGTGGAGCCGTGGAAGCGGTCTTCGTACCAGTCGCCGCCGAGGATCAGGTTGTTTTGATCGTCCAGGGTCAGGTCGTTCTGCCAGTTGACCGAGTCGCGGTAGGTGTTGAATACGCTGAAATCATCGCTGAGGGTGTCGCGCTTGGTGTCGCGATTCTCGCTGTGGCCCAGCTCCAGGCGCGATTGCCAGTGCTCATTGAGCGTGGCGTCGACATAGCCGCTGGCGCTGCTCACGGCGTAGTCGGTGTAGGGTTTCTGGCCGACGGTTTGCCCGGTGGCGGCGGCGTAGCGGCCGAAGCTGTTGTCGTACTCCGACTTGCCACGGTTATCCAACAGATTGAAGCCCACCTCCAGTTCATCGCTGAAGGAGTGGCTGAGGTTCAGGCTCACGGACTGGTTGCGATAAGCATCATGGTCGCCGTCGCTGGGGAACGACTGGCGGGTTGAGTTGATGCCGGCCGTGTCATCCAGGCTCGCGCCCAGGTTGAAGCGCGTCTGTGTGTCACCGCCCGAAAGGCCAAGGCTGCGCTCCCAGGTGTTGTGGCTGCCGAACCCGAGTTTCACCCGCGGTTGCACGCCTTGCGCGGCATTGCGCCGGGTGAATACCTGGATCACGCCGCCGATCGCGTCGCTGCCGTAGATCACCGAGCGCGAGCCGCGCAGCACTTCCACCCGCTCAATCTGGTCGACGCTGAGGTATTGCAGGCCGCTGTCGCCGGAGGTGGTGTTGGCGATGCGCTGGCCGTCGACCAACACCAGGCTTTGGGCGGACTTGGTGCCCCGCAGGTAGATGCCCGGCAAACTGCCACGGCCACCGGAGGGGGCGACTTGTACGCCGGGCACACGGCTGAGCAGGTCGGTGAGGCTGGTGGGTTGCAGGCGGTCGATGTCGTCGCGGGTGAACACGGTGTTGGCGGCGCTGCTGTCGTTGCGTGCCTGGACCTGGCGGTTGGCGCTGATGACGACGTCGGGGAGTTTCAGGGCGTTGTCGCGGGTGTCGGCGAGCAATTCAGGGGAGGGCAAAAGAAGCGGCAGGGCAAGGTACAGGTGTTTCATGGGCTGTCCATAGCGTTTGAAGATGGCACAATCAAATGTGGGAGGGGGCTTGCCCCCGATTGCAGTGTGTCAGTCTCAGTAGCTGTAACTGATCCACCGCTATCGGGGTGTAGAACCGTAGACATCGTTTACATCTGAAACCGGGGACATCGTTTACACATTTGAGGCCTGGACGCGGGTCATACCTCGTCCAAGCCTCCCCAAGGGATAATCACACAGG